>NZ_JBFRGW010000007.1:0-219955 GCF_052115545.1 Microvirga sp. 2MCAF35 | reverse complement strand
TCCGCCGGTCACGCAGCCGGCGCCAGGAGGCCCTTGGCAGCCTTGTGCTGGTCCAAGTCTAAACGCCTAAAAGAACCGTGCGCGAGGAGCAGTTCGGCTCTTCCATTCACATCAGTAGCGAGCCGGATTGCCCGTCGCGCCACCCTCGATCAACCCTGAAGGCTCGCAGCACCCGCTGCGGGCCCGAAGGGGCTGGCTCTTTGACACGAACGGATCACCCCCACACCACTGTCATGGCCGGGCCTGTCCCGGCCATCCCGATCAGTGAGGCTCGGCGTTTCAAGCAATCGGGATCACCGGCACGAGGCCGGTGATGACGTCAAGGGCGTCATCCCGGGGCCGCGTCAGCGGAACCCGGGACCCATATCCACTGACGCAGCCGAACGAGGTACGACGCGGCTCGCTTCTTCCTGAACTCTCCGCTGTTCTGGGTTCCCGCCTGCGCGGGAATGACGGCGTTGCGGTGCCGGTGCCCATCCTGAACCGGATCCCGGATCGGCTCAGCCTGCGCGGAGATGACCGTGGACGGGCTGGACGAATGGCGGTCCGGCCCCTGGAGAGTCTTTCGCGGAGCGCTATGGTTCAAGCACCCTCAAACACGATTCGACCATGCCCCCACGCAGCACATCCTCCGAGACACCTGTCGACCACCTGACGCCCGATGAAGCGCGGATCGAGCATGAGAGACTCGGCGCCGAGATCAAGGAACACGACAGGCGCTATTACGAGGACGATGCGCCGAGTGTCTCGGATGCCGAGTACGACGCCCTGCGCAAGCGCTACGAGGCGCTGGAGGATCAGTTCCCCGAGCTAAAGACGCCCGAGAGCCTGACCCAGAAGGTCGGCTCCAAGGTGTCGGAGAAATTCGGCAAGATCCGGCATCGGGTGCCGATGCTCTCGCTCGCCAACGGCTTCGCCGACGAGGAGGTGGAGGAATTCGTCGAGCGCATCCGCCGCTTCCTGCAATGGAAGGCCGATGCGCCGCTCGCCTTCACGGCGGAGCCGAAGATCGACGGCCTCTCCTTGAGCCTGCGCTACGAGGGCGGCAGGCTCGTATCCGCCGCCACACGCGGCGACGGCGCTGTGGGCGAGGACGTGACCAACAATGCCCGCACGGTCGGCGACATTCCGCACCGGCTCAAAGGCGCGGGCGTTCCCGAGATCTTCGAGGTTCGCGGCGAGGTCTATCTCTCGCACGAGGATTTCGCCGCCATCAACGCGCGCCAGGAGGCCGCCGGAAAGGCGCTCTTCGCCAATCCGCGCAACGCGGCCGCGGGCAGCCTGCGCCAGCTCGATGCGGCGATCACCGCATCGCGCCCCTTGCGCTTTTTCGCCTATGCCTGGGGCGAGGTGAGCGAGATGCCGGCCGATACGCAACACGGCATGATGGAGTGCTTCAGGAACTTCGGTCTCAAGGTCAATCCGCTCACGCGGCGCTGCACGAGCGTCGAGGAGATGCTGGAGCACTACCACGCCATCGAGACCGACCGCGCCAATCTCGGCTACGACATCGACGGCGTCGTCTACAAGGTCGACGACCTGAACCTGCAGCAGCGCCTCGGCTTCGTGTCGCGCTCGCCGCGTTGGGCTCTGGCGCACAAGTTCCCGGCCCAGAAGGCCGTGACGGTGCTGGAAGACATCGAGATCAATGTGGGCCGCACCGGCTCGCTCAATCCCATCGCGCGGCTGAAGCCCGTCACCGTCGGCGGCGTGGTCGTGTCGAACGCGACCCTGCACAACGAGGATTACATCAAGGGCATCGGCGGCAACGGCGAGAAGATCCGAAACGGCGTCGACATCCGCATCGGCGATACGGTCGTCATCAACCGGGCCGGCGACGTGATCCCGAAGGTGCTCGACGTGGTGCTGGAGAAGCGCCCGGCCGACGCGAAGCCGTATGAGTTTCCGACCACATGCCCGGCCTGCGGCAGCCATGCCGTGCGCGAGGTCAATCCGCGCACCGGCAAGGAGGATGCGGTGCGCCGCTGCACCGGCGGCCTCATCTGCCCGGCGCAGGCCCGCGAGCGCCTGAAGCATTTCGTGTCGCGCAACGCCTTCGATATCGAGGGCATGGGCGAGCAGCGCATTGACGAGTTCTATGAGGAGGGACTCGTCCAGCGGCCGCAGGACATCTTCACCCTGCAGGCCCGCAACGCGCGCAGCTTGAAGCGTCTGGAGAACCGGGAGGGATGGGGCGAGACGAGCGCGAAAAATCTCTTCGCCGCCATCGAGGAGCGGCGTTCGATTGCATTGAACCGTTTCATCTTCGCCCTCGGCATCCCGCATATCGGCGAGACGTCGGCGCGGCTGCTGGCGCGCCATTTCGGCACCTTCGAGCATTTGCGCGAGACCGCGAAGGCTGCGGCCGATCCGGCCTCGGACGCCCATGCTGAACTGACCGCCATCGGCGGCATCGGTCCGGTGGTGGCGGAAGCGGTCGTCGAGTTCTTCAAGGAGGGGCACAACGAGGAAATGCTCGATGCGCTCCTCGCCCAGGTCACCGTCGAGCCGATGGAAGCGCCCGCCGCCGCGAACTCGCCCGTCGCGGGCAAGACCGTGGTCTTCACCGGCTCGCTGGAGCAAATGACCCGCGAAGAGGCCAAGGCCATGGCCGAGCGGCTCGGCGCCAAGGTGGCGGGATCGGTGTCGAAGAAGACCGATATCGTGGTGGCCGGTCCCGGAGCGGGCTCGAAGCTCGCCAAGGCGGCCGAACTCGGTCTTCAGGTCATGGACGAGGACGGCTGGTTCGCCTTGGTCGGGCGACGTTGAGACTACTGTCCAAGGAGATTCCCGTCCAAGACTTGGACGCAAGGGTGTGGCATGGTGGCCCCATGACGGTGATCACCCCCGAGGTCTCGCTCGATCCGGAACTGGTCGGAGCGGGCGACGTGACGCATTTCTGGCGAGTGCCGCGCTACCGCGGCCTCGACTGCCTGCGCGCGACCTTCCGGCGTCACGCTTACGCCCGGCACAGCCACGATACCTATGCCATCGCGGCGGTTCTGGCGGGCTGCGAGACTTTCTTTCATCGCGGCGAGCAGCATTATGCGCCGGCGGGCTCCGTCGCCGTCGTCTGCCCGGACGAGATCCATGACGGCGAGCCCTATGGCGGCGGGTTCGAATACCGGACGTTCTATCCTTCGCCTGAGTTGATGCTGGAAATCGCCGAGGACATGGCAGGGCGTCCGCTCTCCCGCCCGCCCTGGTTCCCGCGTTCCGTGATCAACGATCCCGAACTGTTTCAGGCCCAGGTCAGGCTCCATGCCTGCCTGTCCCGGGACGGACGATGGACTTCCGAGATGGAGCAGGATACCCGGCTGATCGATTTCCTGAGCCGGCTGATCGCCCGCTGGGCCGATCTCGATGCCCTGCCGACCCTGCGCTACGGCTCGAAGGGCATCCTGCGGGTGCGGGATTATCTCGACGCCCATATGAGCGAGGAGGCGGACCTTGCCCATCTCGCCACCATGGCGGGGCTCTCCCGCAGCCATTTCATCCGCGCCTTCGCCAAGGAAACGGGACTGACGCCCCATGCCTATCTGCTCGACCGGCGCTTCCGCGCGGCCACGAAGCTGCTGAGCCAGGGGCAGGCCCCGGGCGACGTGGCGGCGGCCTGCGGGTTCTTCGACCAGAGCCATCTCAACCGCGTCTTCAAGGCCCGCATGGGCGTGACGCCGGGGGCTTATCGGGCAGCCTGAGACAGCACTTTCATCCAAGACGGCTTCGGACCGAACGCCCATAAGGTGCGCGGAAGCGAGCATGCCATGGATCAATCGAACCCCTTCACCATCAACTATCGCCGCGAAATCCGGGCGGGCCTGCGCGACATCGCGCCCATCGTGGTGGCAGCCATCCCCATCAGCCTGCTCTTCGGGGCAGTCGCCGCCGCCAAGGGGCTGTCGCCGCTGGAGGTCACGGTCATGTCGGCCCTGGTGTTCGCCGGCGGGGCGCAGTTTGCCGCCATCGAGACCTGGATCCATCCCGCTCCGATCCTGACGCTGGCCTTCGCGACGCTGCTGATCAATGCACGCCATGTGCTGATGGGAGCATCCCTGTCGCCGAAGGTCCACATGTCGCGGATCCAGAAGTTCCTGTCCTTTTTCTTCCTGACCGATGAGGCCTGGGCCCTGTCCGAGCGGCGGGCCCTGGACCGGCCGGTGACGGGCGCCTATTGGGCCGCCATGGGGATCGTCCTGTGGGCGAACTGGACAATCTTTTCGAGTGTCGGAGCGGTCCTCGGCTCGTTCCTCGGCGACCCGGCGCGCATCGGTGCCGACTTCGCCTTCACGGCCTTGTTCATCGGCCTCGTAGCAGGCTTCGGGCGCAGCCGGGTGACCCTGGTCACGGTTGCCGTCAGCGCCGCCGTGGCGGCCCTTGTCCATCACTTCATCGGCGCGCCCTGGCATGTGGCCTCGGGCGCCCTGGCGGGCATCGCCGCCGCCTATCTGGCGGCTCCCGGGGAGGCGCGCTGATGAATCTGGATGCGACGACCCTGCTTGCCATCCTGGCCATGGCGGTCGTGACCTATGTCACCCGCATCGCGGGCCTGTTCGTGGCCGACCGCCTCGTGCTCACGGGCCGCGCCAAGGCCGCCTTCGACGCCATTCCGCCGGCAGTGCTGGTTGCCGTCATCGCGCCGACGGCGCTCACCACGGGCTGGGCGGAAGCGCTCGCGGCCGCCATCACGGCAGTGGCGGCCTTCAGGCTGCCGCTGCTCGGGACGGTCGCGGTCGGCGTGGTATCGGTCGTGGTGCTGCGGAGCGTGTTTTAGCCGATTGCCTGCGTGGCGTTCTCCAGCCACGTCCGCGTCTCGGCGTCGAGCTTCGGGCCGATCTTTTCACGCACCTCGGCGTGATAGGCGTTGAGCCATGCGATCTCGTCGGCCGTCATGATCGCGGGTTCGACGAGGCGCAGGTCGATAGGCGTGAAGGTCAGCGTCTCGAAGCCCAGCATCTCGCGGTCGCCGCCGGTGATCTTGCGCGGCTCCACGAGGATCAGGTTCTCGATGCGGATGCCGTAATCGCCCGGCTTGTAGAAGCCCGGCTCGTTGGACAGCATCATGCCCGCTTCCAGAGGCGTATGCCCGGTCTTGGCGATGCGCTGCGGGCCTTCATGCACCGAGAGATAGCTGCCGATGCCATGGCCCGTGCCGTGATCGAAATCGAGGCCGGCATCCCACAGGGGCTTGCGCGCGAAGGCATCGATCTGCGCGCCCGTCGTGCCTTTCGGGAACACGGCCTGCGCGATGGCGATATGGCCCTTGAGGACGCGGGTGAAGCGGTCCTTCATCTCGGCCGTCGGCTCGCCCACGATGATGGTGCGGGTGATATCGGTCGTGCCGTCCTCGTACTGCGCACCGGAATCGATCAGGAAGATCCGGTTGGGCTCAAGGGTGCGATTGTTCGAGGTCGTGACGCGGTAATGGGGCAGGGCGGCATTGGGGCCGGCCCCGGAGATGCTCGGGAAGGAGATGTTCTGCAAGGCGCCCGTCTCGACCCGGAAGGCCTCCAGAGCCTCGACCACATCGATCTCCGTCAGCTTGCCCGACGGGGCCTCGCGGTCGAGCCAGGCGAGGAAGCGGGCGACGGCGACGCCGTCGCGCAGATGCGCCGCGTGGGAGCCTGCGATCTCGGCCTCGTTCTTGACGGCCTTCATCAGGGCGATCGGATCGGATCCGACATCCACCGTGCCACCCGCCGCCTCGATCCGCCGGATCAGGGCGACCGCGCCGGTCGCGGCATCGATGCGGATCTTGCCACCGGTCTGGCCCAGGGTGTCGAGGGCTCCCTGGAAGGTTGCTATGGGAGCGAAGTCGGCGAGGTCGCCCACCGCCGCACCGGCCTCGTTCGTCACCTTCGCCGGATCGAAGAACAGACTGGCGCGGCCTTCCTTCGGAAGGATGGCATAGCCGAGGGGCAGGGGCGTGTGTCCCACGTCGCCGCCGCGCAGGTTGAAGGCCCAGGCGAGATTGTGCGGATCGGAGATGACCAGAGCGTCGAGCTTCGCCTCCACCATCTTCTTCCGGATGCGCTCCAGCTTGGTGGTCGCAGCCTCGCCGGCATATTCGAGCGGATGCGGCTTGACGGGAGCCTGCGGCGGCGCCGGCCGGTCGATCCAGATCACGTCGACCAGATTGATGTCGACGGGGCAGAGCCTTCCGCCGGCACGGCCCACGGCCTGCTCGAGCTTCTTCAGGCCGTCGCTCGTATGGAGCCATGGGTCATAGGCCATGATGCCGCCCGGCGGCAGGTGATCGGCAATCCAATCCTCGGGAGTGGAATTAGCCAGTTGGACCGGAGTGATGACTGAAGTGTCCACCTGCTCGGCGGCTTGGACCGTATAGCGCCCGTCGACCACCAGAGCCGCCTCGGACTGGAGGATCACGGCTGTGCCGGCCGAGCCGGTGAAGCCGGTGAGCCATGACAGACGCTCCGCGCTCTTCGGCACGTACTCGCCCTGATGCTCGTCGGCGCGAGGAACGATGAAGCCGTCGAAGCCGCGTCGGGCCATCTCGGTTCGCAGCTTGGCGATGTGCTTCGGTCCTTGAGCAGGGGAGGTCGTATCGTCGAAGAACTGGAACTGAGCCATGGGAAACGGTCACCGAAAATCGAGCATGAAAACGGCGCCACGCTAGAGCATCGGACTAGATGGGGAAACCACTTTTCGGCACGAAAAGTCTCGAATGGCAGCTGCCGATATATCGGGCGAATGCTGCTGCACGCCGCAGCAACTTGCAAAAGCAATATGCGCCAGGCGCCTGGAAATTAACGGTTTGTGACAACGACCTGCAATGAGTGCATGACGTGCATGTGATTCTGTGACTTCAACTAAAGTCGGATCGAGCATATCTTCCTGTCAACGATAACGGAGGAACGCTGAAGGGTCTCAGCACCAATCTGTTGGAGATGAGCCCATGATCACAGCCGTTTTATCTTCCGCCCTCATTGGCCGCGAAAAAACTTCATCCAGGCTCTCGCAGCTGGCAACCCGTTTCACGAGCGCGCTCGTCGAGAGCCGCGCCAGAAACGCCGCTCGGGAACTGCGCCGCCACGAGGCTTTCGTCATCGACCTGAGCCGCAGGCAGGACCATTCGGCAGAGTTCCTCGATCAAGCCGACCTGCTGCCCGCCAGGATCTGACCAACACCTTTTCAAAGCGAGACGATACCATGAGCATCATCACTGCCATGAAAACAATCCGGGACATCTGGGCCGAAAGCATCGAGCTGCGTCGCGAACTCGCCAAGCGCTATCCGGGCCTTCTGGCCGAGTAAGATCGACTACCGGCGGGGCTGCGGACGTGCGCTGCCCCGTTTTAGGACCAGCGCGGCCCATCCATCGAGATCGTAGCGGCGCTGCAGGTACCAGCCCTGATGGGCATAAGTCGACAATACGCCAGGGACGTCCCGGGCCAGCAGCCCTGACAGGATGATCGTTCCGTCAAGGCTTGCGACGCGCGCCAGCGAAGGCGCCAGCATCCGGAGAGGCTTCGCCAGAATGTTGGCGAACACCAGGTCGAAATGACCTGTACGGTCCGCTTCCGCATGGCGGATACCGGGCCCAACATAGAGCTTCATGAAGGCCCCGATCCCGTTCAGCCGCGCATTCTCACGCGCCACACGCACGGCTTCAGGGTCGATATCGCCCGCCACAATGGGACGTTTCAGGATCTTTGCGGCCGCGAAGGCCAGAATGCCCGTGCCGGTGCCGACATCGAGCACATGGCGAGGGGTGCGCGTCTTCAATTCATCCACGAATGCGAGCAGGCAGCCCTTCGTCGTGCCGTGATGGCCCGTGCCGAAGGCCAAGCCCGCCTCAATCTCGATGGCGACGTCGCTCGGGCGGCGCTCGTGACGATCGTGCGAGCCATGGACGAAGATCCGGCCTGCGCGAACGGGCTTGAGACCTTCCAGCGAAGCTTTCACCCAATCCTTCTGCTCGAGCGGCAGGAAGACTCCCTTGTCCGCTTCCGCGCCGACGATGGGGCGCAGCAGGTTGCGGATCGCAGCCTCGTCGGGCTGGTGCGCGAAATACGCCTCCAGCATCCAGGGCCCGCCATCCTCCGTCTCGAAGGAGGCGACCGCCGTCTCGGCCGGATCGAAGATCTCGCCGATCATGTCGGTCATGGCGCGCGCGGAGCGCTCGTCCGTGGTGATGCGGAACACGTGAGTGGGACGGTTGGGGTGCAGACCTTCAAGCATGCCGTCGCCTTAGCACCCCTTGTGCCGCAGGTCACCTGTCCGTGAGATCGAGCTTCGCCCGGAACCGTCAGGGATGCGTCCCGTTGTGCCCTCACCTGATGTCGGCCGCGGTCCTGACCGGCGGCTGCGATTGCTCTTCCAGGAGATTCCCATGTCCGGACGTCTTTTCGACAAGGTTGCCATCGTGACGGGTGCCGGCACCGGTATCGGCGAAGCCATTGCGCTCAAGTTTGCCCAGGAGGGCGCGCGCCTTCTCCTCGTCGGCCTGCCGGATGATCCCGTTGAGGACGTGGCCCGCACGATCAACGGGGCCGGCGGTTTCGCGGAATTCTATCTCGGGGATATCGCCGAGGAGCGCCATGCCCAGGCGGCCATCGAGGCCTGCGTGAGCGCCTATGGGCGCATCGACGTCCTCGTCAACAACGCGGGCGTCTTTCTCGCCGTCGCGGAGACGCAGGATTATCCCATCGACAAGTTCGACGAGACATTCCGCTCGAACGTGCGCTCGGTCTTCCTGATGACGAAATTCGCCTTGCCACACCTCCAGGAGACGCACGGCAACATCATCGCGACGGGGTCCGAGGCCGGCGCGCTTGGGCATCCGAAGAATACGCCCTATGGCGGCACGAAGGCCTTCATTCATTCCTTCATCCGCGGCGTCGCGGCCGAGCAGGTGCCTTACGGCGTGCGGGCCAATTGCGTGTGCCCGGGGCCCATCGACACCGCCTGGACGCATAAATCCATGGGGCCGATGGATGCGGAGCTCGCCACGATGATCACGCAGGCCACGCCCATGGGCCGGCGCGGCACGCCCGAGGAGGTCGCAAACGTATTCTGCTTCCTGGCCTCGGACGAGGCAAGCTTCGTCACGGGTGCGCTTTACATGGTCGATGGCGGCATCACGATCTCGAAGGGGCCGGTAGGCACGAAAGCCGCATCGAATTTCAGGAAGCAGCCGCAGGGCAAGCTGCCGACGCGCCATTCCCATGACGGCCTGAAGAACAAGGACTACGAGACCCTGACCTGATCGCCCGCTCCGGGAAGCGATGATGACGATGCATGTCGAGGAGGACCTGCGCGACACCCGCATCATGCAGGTCGTCCAGAAGGGAAAACCCGTTTCACTGGATACGACAGGCTCTCCGGCTTGGTGACAACGTCAGCGGGATATCATTGTCAGCCGTCCTGCAGAACCTTCCCCGTGGGAGCGAGTACGTGCAGTTTCTCGGTTTCCTTGGCCTTGTAAGCGCGTTGGGTATCCGTGATGTAATCGCGCACGATGGGCGCGGCGTCGCGCTTGCGGGCCAGCTGCATATGGAAGACCAACTGGCTTCCGGTGGTGAACATGGTCTCGGCACTAACGAGGTAGAACTCGAACATCCGGCAGAAGCGTTCATCGTACATCGCGGCGATCTTCTCCCGGTTGGCCTCGAACCGTCGATGCCAATGATTGAGCGTTTTGGCGTAGTGCAGACGCAGGAACTCCAGATCCGTCACCCACAACTGGTTCTGTTCAACCACGGGGAACACCTCCGACAGGGCAGGGGAATAGGCGCCAGGGAAGATGTACTTGCGCAGCCATGGGCTTGCGGTGCCGGGCGGGCTCATCTTGCCGATGGAGTGCAGCACCATCAACCCGTCATCGTCGAGAAGCGCGTTGATCTTCTTGAAGAACTCGGCGTAATGATGCACGCCCACATGTTCGAACATACCGACTGAAACGATGCGATCGAATTTCTTCTCCACCTTGCGGTAATCGAGCAGCTCGAAGCGGACTCGGTGCGACAGGCCGGCGCGCCGTGCCTTCTCGTTGGAGAGTTCGTACTGCTCCTTCGACAGCGTGACGCCGGTCACGTCCACGTCCTCCATCGCGGCGAGATAGAGGGCGAGATCGCCCCAGCCGCTGCCGATGTCGAGAATCTTCAAGCCCGGCTTGAGCTGCAGCTTCGATGCGATGAGACGAAGCTTGTTCTGCTGCGCCTCCTCCAGCGTATCGTCGTCATTAATGAAGTAGGCGCAGGAATACTGCATGCCCTTGTCGAGAAAGAGTCTGTAGAAATCGTTCCCGAGATCGTAATGATGCGCCACGTTCTGCTGGGCCTTGCCGACCGGGTTCGCCTGCTGGAACCGCTTCACGGTCCGCGAGACGCGCTTCAGCACGTTCTGGAGCGGGTAGTTCGCCAGGGTCGAACGGTTCATCGAAAAGAGATTGAGGAAGTCCCGCAAGGTCGAGCCGTCCTCGAAGCTCATGCGCCCGTCCATATAGGCTTCGCCCGCATGCAGTTCCGGGTTGAGGAACAGCTTGTGATAAAGCGAGCGGTCCGTCAGACGCATGGTGACGCTCGGCCCCGGCTTCACGCCGCCGAAGACATGCACGCCGCCCTCCGCATCGACCACCTTCAGGGTGCCGGTGCGAATGAAGGATTTCAGCATATGGGACAACGGAAACATCGGCACCTCTGGTGATCGTTCATCGGAGCGGATGGTTCCACAGTTGCGCCCGGGTGGCTAGAGGCCAAAAGGCCAAATCAGAATGAGTCCAAAGTGCAGGAATGACGGCCAAATTCGGGAACAACCGGGAATCGCTCTTGTTGGAAGCCTGACGCCCGCGGGGTGGAGCGTCGCCACTCGATCCATCGAACAGGAGCAGCCGATGTTCTTCCGTCAGAAGCAGATGGCTTATCATGCCAAGCCTGACAGACCAGACCCGCTTTTTGCCAAGATGCTTCAGGAGCCCCTCGGCGGCCAATGGGGCGAGATGAGCGTGATGATGACCTACCTGTTTCAGGGTTGGAACTGCCGCGGTCCCCAGAAGTACAAAGACATGATCATGGATATCGGCACGGAGGAAATCGGCCATGTCGAAATGCTCGCCACCATGATCGCACGCCTGCTCGAAACCTCGCCGATCGAGCAGCAGGAGGAGATGGCCAAGAACTCCGTGGTCGGCGCCGTCATGGGCGGAGCCCGCGTCGAGGATGCCATCGTGGCTGGCATGAACCCTCAGCAGTACATTGTTGCCGGCCTCGGCTCCCGCCCGTCGGACAGCGTCGGCAATCCCTGGAACGCGGCTTATACGATTGCAAGCGGCAACCTGCTCGCCGATTTCCGCTTCAACGTTACGGCCGAAAGCCAGGGTCGTCTGCAGGTCGCCCGTCTCTACAACATGACCAACGACACGGGCGTGCGCGACATGCTCTCGTTCATGCTCGCCCGTGACACCATGCACCAGAACCAGTGGCTCGCGGCGATCAAGGAACTGGAAGAGGACGGCCTTGAAACGACTCCCGTACCGTCGAACTTTCCGCAGGATCTGGAGAAGACCGAGGTCGCCTATCAGTTCCTCAATCACTCCGAGGGTGTCGAGAGCCAGCAGGGCCGTTGGGCGCAGGGTCCCGCACCTGACGGGAAGAGCACCTTCACCTATGTCGACCGCCCGCCGGCCTACACGGAAGACGAAGGGCAGCTCAACCCGATCGATCCACGCGCCTACGGCACGCCGCCCGCACCGGTGCCGCCGGCTGCTGCAGAGTAATCGTTGAAAGCACCAACGCGCTCTCACGTCATGGCCGGGCTCGTCCCGGCCATCTCGATACGGTGAAGCGCTGTGCTCTTCGGATCGAGATCACCGGCACAAGGCCGGTGATGACGGAAGCGGAAGTGTCTTACCCCAAGGCCTCGACAAAACTGTCCAGCACCATTTTCCGCCCGGCCTTGTCGAACTCGACCGTGAGCTTGTTGCCGTCGACGGCTTCGATAGTGCCCGGCCCGAATTTGGTGTGCAGGACCCGTCCGCCCACGGCAAAGCCCGAGCCCCCGGTGGATTTGGCCACCAGTTCGCCCTCGATCAGCATCGGCCCACGTCTGTCGCCCGAGCGGCGGGCGGAATAGCCGCCATCGTCGGTCGAGGCGCGGTGCGCCTGCGCGCGCTGCCAGCCGGGCGTCTGATAGGAGGAGCCGCTGAAGGGCTGCATGCGGTCGAAGCGGGAGCCGCCACCGTAGCCGCCATAGGAGAAGTTCGCGGGAGCTTCGACGATCTCCACGTTTGTCTCCGGCAAGTCGTCGACGAAGCGGCTCGGAACGGTCGAGTTCCACAGGCCGTGGATGCGACGGTTGGAGGCGAAGTAGATCTTGGCCCGGCGCCGCGCACGGGTGAGGCCCACATGGGCGAGGCGACGCTCTTCCTCGAGGCCGGCGCGGCCGCTCTCATCGAGCGCACGCTGGTTCGGGAACAGTCCTTCCTCCCAGCCGGGCAGGAAGACCGTGTCGAACTCCAATCCTTTCGCCGCGTGAAGCGTCATGAGGCTCACGCGCTCGGCCGTGTCACTCTCGTTGGCCTCCATGACCAGGGATACGTGCTCAAGGAAGCTTTGCAGGTCGGGGAACTCCTCCATGGAGCGCACAAGCTCCTTGAGGTTCTCCAGGCGTCCCGCGGCATCGGCCGATTTGTCCTTCTGCCACATGTCGGTGTAGCCGGATTCCTCCAGCACGGTTTGCGCCACCTCCGACTGCGTCATGGTCTCGGAGAGCTTCGACCAGCGGCCGAAGGAGATCAGGAGATCGCGCAGCGTCGCGCGCGGTTTCGGCTTTAGCTCATCGGTCTCGACGATGAAACGCGCGGCCTCCATGAGCGGTACGCGGGCCGCGCGGGCATGGTTGTGCAGCACCTGGATGGTGGCATCGCCCAGGCCACGCTTGGGCGTGTTCACGATGCGCTCGAAGGCGAGGTCGTCCGCCGGCTGGTTGACGACGCGAAGATAAGCGAGCGCGTCGCGGATTTCCGCGCGCTCGTAGAAGCGCGGACCGCCGATGACGCGATAGGGGACGCCAAGCGTCACCAACCGGTCTTCGATTTCGCGCATCTGGGCGGAGATGCGCACCAGGATCGCGATCTCGGAGAGCGGGTGTTTCTTGGCGTGGAAGGCCTCGATCTCCTCGCCGATCAGGCGGGCTTCGTCTTCGGAATCCCACGCGCCGGTGATCGTCACCTTCTCGCCCGGCTCGTCCTCCGTGCGCAGGGTCTTGCCGAGACGGCCCTGGTTCTTGGCGATAAGGCCGGAGGCTGCGGAGAGAATGTGGCCGGTGGAGCGATAATTGCGCTCCAGGCGGATCACGGTCGCACCGGGGAAGTCGTGCTCGAAGCGCAGGATGTTGTCGACCTCGGCGCCGCGCCAGCCATAGATCGACTGATCGTCGTCGCCGACGCAGCACAGGTTCTTGCGCGCCTGGGCGAGCAGCCTCAGCCAGAGATACTGGGCGACGTTGGTGTCCTGGTACTCGTCCACCAGCATGTAGCGGAAGCGGTTCTGGTACTGCTCCAGAATGTCAGGGTGCTCGCGCCACAGGCGCAGGCATTCGAGCAGGAGGTCGCCGAAATCGACGGCGTTGAGGACCTTCAGACGCTCCTGATAGGCGCGGTAGAGCCGTCCGCCCTTGCCGTTGGCGAAGGCGCCGGCTTCACCGGCAGGAACCTGATCGGGCCCGAGGCCTCGGTTCTTCCAGCCGTCGATATGGGCGGCGAGCTGGCGTGCGGGCCAGCGCTTCTCGTCGATCCCCTCGGCTTCGATCACCTGCTTCATCAGGCGCAGCTGATCGTCCGTGCCGAGGATGGTGAAATCGGAACGCAGGCCGACGAGCTCCGCATGGCGGCGCAGGATCTTGGTGCCGATGGAGTGGAAGGTACCGAGCCATTGCATGCCCTCGGCCACCGGACCGATCACGGCGGTGATGCGCTCGCGCATCTCCCGCGCCGCCTTGTTGGTGAAGGTCACGGCGAGAATCTGGGACGGATAGGCTTTGCCGGTGGCGATGAGATGCGCGATCCGGGTGGTCAGCACACGCGTCTTGCCGGTGCCGGCGCCTGCGAGAACCAGAACCGGCCCTTCCGTAGCCTCGACGGCGGCCCGCTGCTCCGGGTTCAGGCCGTTCAGGTAGGGCGATTGCGGCGCGACCGCTGCACGGGCGCGGGCGCTCAAGGAGCCGGACGCCGGCTCATGGGCGAGGCTGTCCTGCGGGTCGGGGCGGTTATCGGAGTGATTCATCGACGGGACCATGGATCAAAAGGCGAACGGCGTCGAGCCTGAAGTCCTGTCGATCCTGCCGCAGGGGCGAACTTCCGGACCTCGACCTCATTGTCGAAAAGGGCGCTCATCGCCATATGGGGGTCATAGGCCTGAAGAGGAATGTTCCATGCGTTTCATGGTGGCCCTTGCCGTCGTCTCGAGCCTTTCTCTGCCTTTGGCCATCCCGGCCGGCGCGCAGACGCGGTTGCCGCGCACGAGCCCTGCGGAGCAGAGTACGGACCAGATCAACCGGCGGCTTCAGCAAGATCAGCGGATCCTGGGTGTCGAGCAGGACGTTCAGAGCAAAAGCAACCAGATAAGACAGAATGTGGACCGGGATCGTCTTTTCGCTCCCCGGTATGTCCCTCCGATGCCGCGCTCCGGCTGCGGGCCCGGCAGAGTTTGCTAATGACGTGTGCCAGAAGCCGATAGGGCGTCTTGAAACTCGGGCTTGTGCGGGATGCCGATGATGCGGCCCAGGGATTGAGGCCGCGATAGCCGGGCGTGCGTGGTCTTCATGACGGCGAGATTGGCCGTGATATCGTCCGGGAAGGGACAAACTTTCCGTGTTGCCATGTCCACATGGAGCGAAAGGCCTTCCATCGAAGCGGCAACCCAGCCCTCGTTGGCGTGACGGATTTCCAGATAGTAGTGGATCCGCTTCTCGTCGAAATCGACAAGCTGGAGTGTGACGCGCACCCGGTCGTGCAGCTTCAATTCACGCTTGTAGACGGTGTGAACCTCGGCCGCGAAGAAGGATGCCTTGTACTTCTCCAGATAATCGTGGCCCAGGCCGACAAGGCTGAAGCCTTCCTCCACGGCGCGGTCAAAGAGCACATGGTAATAGGCCATGTTCATGTGGCCGTTGTAGTCGATCCAAGCGGGCTCGACCCGCATCGTGGAGGACACGAAGGGTGCGAAGAAAAAGACGGGCGTCCGCTTCTCCATGGTCAGGCTTGTCCCTCGATGTCGCTCAGATGACTGTCCCTTCCTCGGAAAGGAATGAATGTTAGCACGTTCGCGTGACTTGTGCAGCAGGGATGCGGCATCTTTCTCATCCGGAGTGTTGCCTTTGCAACGGTTCTGATAGCTATGGGTGGAACGAGCATCACAACCGGATCTGAAGCCTCCATGAATGCCCCCCAAGCGAATGCCCGCCTGAAAACGACGGATGCCTCCATTGCCGCCCTGACGAGCGAACTCTCGCAGCGGTTCGGCGACCGGGTCGCGACCTCGGCTGCCGTGCGTGAGCAGCATGGGCATACCCTGACCTGGGTGAAGAACCAGCCGCCGGATATCGTGGTCTATCCGCGCACGACGGAAGAGGTGTCGGAGATCGTCAAACTCTGCGCCGCGCATGGGGTTCCGGTCATTCCCTACGGCACCGGCACATCGCTGGAAGGGCATATCAATGCACCCTATGGCGGAGTTTCCATCGACCTCAGCCTGATGAAGCGCATCATCGCCGTCCATGACGAGGATCTGGACTGCGTGGTCGAGGCGGGCGTGACCCGCAAGGAGCTGAACGAGTATCTGCGCGACAAGGGCCTGTTCTTTCCCATTGATCCGGGAGCGGACGCCTCCATCGGCGGCATGGTCGCCACGCGGGCGTCCGGCACCAATGCGGTTCGCTACGGCACCATGAAGGACGTGGTGCTGGCGCTCACCGTCGTGTTGCCGAACGGCGAGATCGTGAAGACGGCGAGTCGGGCCAAGAAGAGCTCGGCCGGCTATGACCTGACCCGCCTCATCATCGGCTCGGAGGGAACGCTCGGCATTGTCACCGAGATCACCCTGAAGCTTCACGGGATCCCGGAGGCGATTTCGGCCGGCATCTGCCCGTTCCCCTCCGTGAAGGCCGCCTGCGACGCGGTGATCATGACGATCCAGACCGGCATTCCGGTGGCGCGCATCGAGCTGCTCGACGAGGTTCAGGTGAGGGCGGTCAACCTTCACTCCAAGTTGACCCTGCCGGAGAGCCCGCTGTTGCTGCTGGAATTCCATGGTTCCGCCGCCGGCGTGCAGGAGCAGGCGGAGCGCTTCGGCGAGATCGCGACCGAGTTCAGCGGCGGGCCGTTCGAGTGGGCCACGAAGCCCGAGGAACGCTCGCGCCTCTGGCAGGCCCGGCACGATGCCTATTGGGCGGCCAAGGGTCTGCGGCCCGGCGCCCAGTCGGTGGCGACCGACGTCTGCGTGCCGATCTCCCGCTTGGCCGAATGCGTCGACGCCACCAAGCAGGACATCTTGGAGAGCGGTCTCGTGGCGCCCATCGTCGGCCATGTGGGCGACGGCAATTTCCATGTGCAGCCTCTGGTGAACGCGGACGATCCAGCGGAGATCGAGGCCTGCGAGGCCTTCGTCGACCGGCTGGTGCGCCGGGCAGTCGCCATGGAGGGGACCTGCACGGGCGAGCACGGTGTGGGCCAGAAGAAGATGAAGTACCTGGAAGTCGAGCATGGGCCGGCCGCGCTCGACCTCATGCGCGTCTTGAAACAGGCCATCGACCCCCTCAACATCATGAATCCGGGCAAGATCGTTGCGCTTTGACAGTGGAACACATGGAACAGCGCTCCCGGTTCCTGGCGTCATGAGATAAGGACGTATCACTGTAACGGAGAGAAGGCGGCCTCTTGCGCGATATCCTGACGATCATCGCCTCCATCGTGATCCTGATCCTGGCGGTCGCCGTGGCGGCGCCTCCCTTCGTCCATTGGGAGGCCTACCGCGACACGATCGACGGGATGATCTCGCGCGCCTCCGGCACCGAGGCCCGCACCGAGGGCGACATTGGCATCCGCCTACTGCCCGCTCCGAGGATCATCCTCGGGCGCCTGAGGCTCGGCGGTAAGACCCCGGATTCACCGGTGCTGACGGCTGACGGCGTCCGCGCCGAGGTGGCTCTGACGCCGCTGCTGAAGGGCGATGTGCGCTTCACGGAGACGCGGGTCGGCCGGGCCGATATCCGCATTCCGGTTGCCGGCGACGGCGAATGGCGCCTGCCGCCGGACCTGGTGTCGGGCAGCGGCCGGGCGCGCGAATGGGCCATCGAGAACCTCAGCGTGGCCCAGCTTCTCGTCACGACCCAAAGCGCGAGCACGGGGCGCACGAACCAGGCTTTCGCCGAGAACGTCACCATCGAAGGCCAGAAGCTGATCGGCCCCTGGCGGGTCGAGGGAACGACCTCGGGCGTGCCTTTCCGGCTGGTGACGGGAGAACTCGCCGAGGACAAGACCGTCCAGGTCAAGCTTTCGGGCGGGGGCGATATCTATCCGCGCTTCGATCTCGACGCCCGGCTCGGGCTTTCCGAGGGGACCGGGGAGGGCACGACGCCTCAGGTCTCGGGCAAGGCCAAGGTCCTGTTCGGTCCCCCCGCGCAGATCGCGGCCGCAGGCATCCCGATCCCCATCGTGGTCGAGACCGAGTTCAAGACGGTGCCGGGCGCGGTCGAGCTCGGCCCGGTGAGCCTGGAGGCCGGGGAGGGCGGGGCGAGCCTGCGCATGACGGGCGAGGGCCGGATCGGGCTGAACGACCCGCGCATTTCCCTCAAGCTGGAGGGCCGCCGGCTCGATGCGGACAGCTTCATCCTGTCCGGCAACGGACAGGACTTTAAGAGCCGGCTGCAGGACTGGTCCCTGCCGCTGATCCGGGTGCCGATCGACCTCGACCTCAAGCTCGACAGCATTGGCCTCGGTCAGGAGGATCTGTCGAATGCCGCCCTGCGCCTGTCGCTCGACCGGGGCCGGGTGATTCTCGACCGGATCGAGTTCAACGCGCCGGGCGAGACGCGGGTCGCCCTCGAAGGGGAACTCGGCCTGACCGCCCAAGGCGGCATCAACGGCAAGGTTGCGCTGGCCTCCAAGACATCCGACCGCCTGGCCCGCTATCTCGACCGCATCGGCATCAAGTCGCCTCTGCTGAGGGCGCTCGATGGGCGTCCGATCGAGGCCTCGTCGGAGATCGCCTTCTCGAACCCGGTCCTCTCCTTCAACCGCCTGCGGCTGAAGATGGGCGCGTCGATCCTGACCGGGAATGCCCGCTACACCGCCCCCGAGGCCAAAGAGCGCGGCAAGCTCGAGGCCCAGGTTGCGATCCAGAGCCTCAACCTCGATGACCTGCCGCAAGTGTCCAGCGTCTTCCAGGCCACCGAGAACCTCGATGTCGGCTTCATCCTCGATGCGCGCGGGGTCAGCGCCGGGAAGAGCCCTCCCACGGGGCGGATCTCGGCCCGGATTCTGTCGGATGGACCCGCACTCCTCGTCGAGACGCTCGATATCGTCGATCTCGCGGGCGCCAACGCCCGGGTGAGGGGACGCATCGCACCGGACGGTTCGGGACAGATCACCGGCAAGGTCACCGCTCCGCGCGCCAGCCCCCTGGTCGACCTGATGGGAAGCGTGTGGATCGGCGGAATCTCCAAGCTCGTGCCCACCTTCGTGCGCGAGGGCGCGCTCGATCTCGACGTCACGTCGGAGCGGGTCGTGCCGCCTGCAGGCTCCACCGAATTGAGGCTTCGCACGACCGCCAAAGGCCGCGTGGCCGGCGGCCCGTTCGAGGGGCAGGTCGAGTCCGTCGACGGGCGGACCCAGAGCCTCACCATCGCGCTCTCTGCCGATAACACGGGGCGCTGGGTCAACCGGGCGACCATGGCGGGTCTGAATCGTCCGTCCCGGGTCGATCTGCGCGGGGTCCGCGTCGGGTCCGGATTATTCAACGTCACGCTCGCGGGCGATATTGCCGGCGCCAAGGTGGCGACGACCCGCCCCTTTGCCTTGAGCGAAGCGGACGATGTGGTGGACAGCGGCGAGGTCGAGGTTTCAACGCCGGATTTCACCCCCTTCCTTCTCCTCCTGGGCGACGGCGCGGGCGTTGCCCCGCCAGTGCCTGTTACCGCGCGCGTATCCCTCGGCCGGGAGCGCGGCGCGACCCTCCTCGACGTCAACGGCAAGGTCTCGAACGACAACGTGCAGGCGCGCCTCGTGATGGCGTCCCGGGCGGACATCAGCGGCGACGTGTCCCTGGGGCGGCTGTCCCTGCCATGGCTCGTGGCGGCCCTGTCGCTGAACGTGCCGGGCGATGCCACCGCCACGGCCATCTGGTCCACGGCCCGCTTCGGCCAGAGCGGGCGTCTCGTGACGGGCGGGCAGGTCAACTTCCGGGTCGGAGCGCTCGACCTTGGGCGCGGTCTCCAGGCCAGCCGCGCGTCTTTCGTGGTCGGTGCGCAAGCGGATGGCATCTCCATCCGCAACCTCGATGCAACCATCGGTTCCGGGCGGATCACGGGCTCGACCACCATCACCCGGCAGGAGGGAACGGCGACCATCGTCGGCGAGGGCGCCATCGAAAAGGTGCCCCTGTGGGCGCTCACCGGCGCCTCGCCGTTCGAGGCGGTCCTGTCCGGCCCGCTCCGGTTCGGGGCTGCGGGCTCGAGCCTGTCCGAACTCGTGGCCAATCTCGGTGGCGCCGGTGATTGGCAGGTCACGAATCTCCGCCTTCCCGCGGCCGATCCATCCGTGTTCGAGAGGGCGCTCAAGCGGGCTCTCTCCGAGAACGATCCCCTGGCCGAGGGAAAGACGGAGGCGATCTTCGGAATCGAGCTTGGACGCGGGCCGTTCAACGCCGCGCCCGTTCGGACATCGGCGGCGCTCGTCGGCGGCCTGCTGCGCCTGTCACCCTTTGTGGCTGAGAGCGGGGCGGCCAGTTGGCAGGGCGCGGTCACCTACGATCTGAAGAACCTCCAGCTCGACGCGCGCGGAGCCCTCGTGGCCAAGTCCTCGCCGCCCGAATGGGTCGGCGCGCCACCCTCGGTCGGGCTCAACTGGCAGGGTTCCCTTTCGGCTCCCGTTCGCCAGATCGATGCCGGTCCCTTCCGCAATGGGCTCGCCGCCATCGTGCTCAAGCGCGAGCTGGAAAAGATCGAAGCGTTCGAGCGGGCTGCCGCCGAGCGCCAGCGCCAGATCGATGCGCAGCGGCAGGCCGAACAGCAGAGAGCCAAGGCTGCCGAAGAGGAAGCGCTTCGTCAGGCGCGAGCCAGAGCCGAGGCCGAACGGGCGCGCCGGGATGCGGAGCGCCTGCAATCCGAGCAGCAGAACCAGCCGGAGGAACCCACCCCGTCGCCGACCTCCGCGCCGCCCCTGAACCCGCCGGCCCGGATCGGCCCGCCGCCCTCGGTCTATGAGGCTCCACCGACCCGTTAGGGGGTAGTTCTCCTTCTCCCGCGCGGGATGTCATCCCTTCTTACGTCATCACCGGCCTCGTGCCGGTGATCTCGATCGGGAGGGTGCGGCGCTTCAATCAAGCGGGATGGCCGGCACAAGGCCGGCCATGACGTGGAGGGTATCGTTCCAGTGAAGTCTGTACAGGCGACCGTCCCTTAAACCGGTGCAGTGTCATCCGGCGAGCGCGTGCCCAGCCGTTGGCGCAGATCGGCCAGGATGAAAACCCTGATCGCGGAGGAGAGGTTCTGGTCGCCCCGTTCCGCATCGATGCGCCCGATCAGCGCCTGGATGGATATCCGGTCCCGCTCGGCGATTTCCCGCAGCGATGCCCAGAAGGGCTCTTCGAGGGAGATGCTCGTTCGATGGCCGGCGATGGAGACGGAGCGCTTGACGACGGCAAAGCCCATTCACGGCTTCTCGTCGTCATCGCGCTTGTGCTGGTCGAGGCGGCTTTTCGCCAGGTCCTGCTCGGCTTGTCTCAGGTTCTTCTCGGCCTTGGTCCGGCCGAAGGCGATGCGGTTTTCGTTGGCGCGGACCTCTTTCTCGGCCCGCGCCTTCTGCTTGCGCGCCTGGCGCAGATTGATGATCTCTCCCATGGCGCGAGTTTAGCTTATTCGCCCGGCTGAAGCATCGTCTCGGGACGCACGACGGCGTGGAAGTGGTCCTCCGCAACGCCAGCCTTGAGGGCCTCTTCCTTCAGGGTCGTGCCGTTCTTGTGCGCCGACTTGGCGATGGCGGCCGCCTTGTCGTAGCCGATGGACGGGGCGAGCGCCGTCACGAGCATCAGCGAGCGCTGCACCAGTTCGTTGAGGCGCTCCCGGTTCGGCTCGATGCCGACGACGCAGTTGTCCGTGAAGCTGATCGCGCCGTCGGCCAGCAGACGAATCGACTGCAGGACCGCATTGACGATCACCGGCTTGAACACGTTGAGCTCGAAATGGCCCTGGCTGCCCGCGAAGGTCACGGTGGTCTGGTTGCCGGCCACCTGGCAGCACAGCATCGTCATGGCCTCTGCCTGGGTCGGGTTGACCTTGCCGGGCATGATCGACGAGCCGGGCTCGTTTTCGGGCAGCGAAATCTCGCCGATGCCCGAGCGCGGGCCGGAGCCCATCAGACGGATGTCGTTGGCGATCTTGAACAGGCCGGCAGCCAAGCTCGCCAGCGCGCCGTGCGTGTAGACGAGTGCGTCGTTGGACGCGAGGGCCTCGAACTTGTTGTTTGCCGAGGTGAAGGGCAGGGCCGTCAGCTCCACCACCTTCGAGGCGAAGCGATCGGCGAATTCCGGATGGGCGTTGAGGCCCGTGCCAACGGCCGTGCCGCCCTGGGCAAGGGCATAGATGCCGGGTAGCGTCTGCTCGATGCGGGCGATGCCGAGCTGTACCTGGGCGGCATAGCCGGAGAATTCCTGACCGAGGGTGACGGGGGTCGCGTCCTGCAGGTGCGTGCGGCCGATCTTCACGATGTCCTTGAAGGCCTCGGCCTTCTCGTTCAGCGCCTTGTGCAGGTGCTTGAGGGCGGGGACCAGCCGGTCGTGGACCTCGCGGGCGACCGCGATGTGCATGGCAGTGGGGAACGAGTCGTTCGACGACTGGCCCATGTTCACGTGATCGTTGGGGTGAACCGGCTTCTTGCTGCCGCGCTCGCCGCCGAGACGCTCGATGGCGAGGTTCGAGAGGACCTCGTTCATGTTCATGTTGGACTGGGTGCCCGAGCCCGTCTGATAGACCACGAGCGGGAATTCGTCGTCATACTTGCCCTGCACCACGTCGGCGGCGGCGCTCGCAATCGCATCGGCGAGGCGCGGCTCCAGCTTGCCCAGATCCTTGTTCACCAGGGCGGCCGCCTGCTTCACGATGGCCAGCGCATGAACGAGCGGAAGCGGCATCCGATCCGTCCCGATGCGGAAATTCTGGAGCGAACGCTGCGTCTGGGCGCCCCAGAGCCTGTCGGCGGGAACGTCGATGGGGCCGAAGGTATCTGTTTCGATGCGGGTTGAGGGCGACATCCTGACCTCTTTCGATGGAGTTGCGTGTTCTTATCTCAAATGGTGGCGCTCGCAACTGCGAACGCGCATGGAGGCCTTGTAAAATCGCATGAGCGACACCCTGGAAGCCCCCTCGTTCCACCCGCCTCACCCGAAGCCACGCACCGAGCCGCTCGGCACTCTGGCGTTCCTGCGGGCCGTGCGCGAGAACCCCCTGAACACCTGGATGGAGGCGCATTTCGAGGAGCCGATCATCACCGGAGATGGAGCCCTCGGGCGCATGACCGTGGTGAGCGATCCTGCCGCCATCCGCCATATCCTCGTGGATAACGCCGCCAACTACCGGAAGGACGATCTCCAGCTTCGAATTCTGGCTCCCGGCCTGGGGCGGGGTCTCGTCACCGCTGAGGGTGACGAATGGCGGCTTCAGCGCCGCACCATCGCGCCGCTCTTCACTCCGCGCCATGTGGCGAGCTTCTTCCCGGCCATGGTCGAGGCGGCGGAGCGTCTCGTGAGGCGCTGGCAGCGCCGCCCAGGGGGACGGGTGGTCGATGCCTCGCTGGAAATGACCCGGGTGACCCTCGACGTGCTGGAGCGGACGATCTTCACGCAAGGAGTGCCGAAGGACCCCGATGCTCTCGGACGCGCCATCACCCGCTACTTCAACAGCATCGGCAGAGTTGATCCGCTCGACATCTTCGGGTTTCCCGATTGGGTACCCAGGATCGGGCGCCTGCGCGCAAGGCCGGCGATCCGGTTCTTCGAGGAGACGGTCAACGAACTGATCGCTGCCCGGAAAGAACTGCTCGATCGCGGCCAACCGGCACCCCGCGACCTGCTGACCCTGCTTCTGGAGGCGGCCGACCCCGAGACCGGCAAGGGCCTGAGCGAGATCGATGTGAGGACCAACATCGTCACGTTCATTGGAGCGGGACATGAGACGACCGCCAATGCTCTCTCCTGGTCGCTTTATCTTTTATCCCAGGACGAGCAGGCACGCGCCCATGTGGAGCGGGAGGTGGACGAAGTCTTAGGCGATGGGCCGCTCGAGCCGCATCATCTGGAAAAACTCGTCTATACCCGCGCCGTCATCGACGAGGCCATCCGGCTCTATCCGCCGGCCCCCTATATGAGCCGGGCGGCCATCGACGACGACCGGATCGGCGATCTGGAGATCCCTGCGGGCTCGATGGTGGCGATCGTGCCTTATCTGCTCCACCGCCACCGCCGGCTGTGGGACGAGCCGGACGCCTTCCGGCCGGAGCGGTTCCTGCCTGAAAACCGAAGCCGGATCGACCGCTTCGCCTATCTGCCGTTCGGGGCCGGGCCGCGGGTCTGCATCGGGGCGAGCTTCTCCCTGCAGGAGGCCGTGATCGTGCTCGCGACCATCGCCCGCTCCATGCGGCTCGATCTCGTGGAAGGACACGCAGTCGCGCCCGTGCAGCGGATTACTCTGCGGCCGCAGGGTGGCCTGCCCATGCGCCTGATGCGACGCACTAAGGAGGAGAATGCGCGAGGGGCTTAGTTCTTCTTACGGAAAGAATCGAGGCTGACGACTTCGGCGGTGCCCGCACCGCCCTCGGCCGCATCGGCCTTGTCGTCTTCCATCGGCGCCTCGGTCTCGGCCTTGGCCGCCGGAGCCTTCTCGGGTGCAGGCTGGGGCTTGCGGGGCTGCTTCAACTCCACCGGTTCTGAGGCAGCGCCGCGGATCGGCTGGGGCGAGGGAGGCGCTTCCTCGGCCTCGTCCTCTTCATCCTCGTCCTGGCTGTCGAACTTGAGGCCGAACTGGACGGAGGGATCGAAGAAGCCGGTCAACGCGTCGAAGGGAATGAGCAGCCGCTCGGGAATCCCTGAGAAGGACAGCCCGACCTCGAAGGTGTGTTCAGTGACGTTGAGGTCCCAGAACTGGTGCTGGAGGACGATGGTCATCTCCTGAGGGTACTTTTCGCGCAGGCGGTTCGAGAGGCGAACGCCGGGAAAATCCGTCTGGAAGGAGATGTAGAAATGGTGCTCGCCCGGCAGCCCGTCCTTGGAATCGATCAGCACCTTGCGCACGACGCCCTTGAGCGCGTCCTGCACCAGAAGATCGTAACGGATCAGGTCTTTACCACCGGCCATAAGCGAGCCCTTGCAGAAACAAAAGTGGAGGCTTCTGTTGCCAGGTGCCTCCGGACCCCGCCTTACGGTGCTACCCGCAAGGGCTTTGATTCGGCTTTAGGGACCGCTTACGCAGCCACTGCAACCGGAGCATAGTTGTCGTTGGCAACTATAGATTCGGCCCGATAACGGCGGAACCATGCCGAGCGAAAGTCCACCCTTTACGCCCTCGTCGATCCTATTTCGCCCCCGCCGAAACCCAAGCGTAGCCTGGGTTTTGGTGGAGGCGCCGGGTACCGCCCCCGGGTCCGATGGGTTTATTCCGATAGCCGTTTATCGCCATAGTCGGTCTCGCGACCGACATGGCCAATATAGGTGGCACGGGCGGATTTTGGAAGGGCGGCGATCGCCCAGATTACCATGAAATGTGAGTCGCATGCCGGCGTCATTGGCATGTTTCTTTATCACTCACAGGAGGTTAACCGATTCACAGAAATGGACACATCCCGACTCGGCGTAACGGAGCGGCTGTCCTATGATGAGTGCAGGAGCACCGCATGCAAGCTTATCTCGATCTGATCCGCCGCATCATGGATGAGGGCGTCCGCAAGGACGACCGGACGGGAACTGGAACGATTTCCGTCTTCGGCCATCAGATGCGCTTCGATCTCAGCCAGGGCTTTCCGCTCGTTACCACGAAGAAGCTGCACCTGCGCTCCATCGTCCACGAACTTTTGTGGTTCCTCAAGGGCGACACGAACATCCGCTATCTCAAGGAGAACGGCGTTTCGATCTGGGACGAGTGGGCCGACGAGAACGGCGACCTCGGCCCCGTCTACGGCAAGCAGTGGCGGTCCTGGGCGAAGCCCGACGGCGGCGCCGTCGACCAGATCCGCTGGGTGCTCGACGAGATCCGCCGCAACCCCGACAGCCGCCGCCTGATCGTGTCGGCCTGGAACCCGGCGGATCTCGACAGGATGGCGCTCGCGCCCTGCCATTGCCTGTTCCAGTTCTACGTGGCCGAAGGGCGGCTCTCCTGCCAGCTCTATCAGCGCTCGGCGGACGTGTTCCTCGGCGTTCCGTTCAACATTGCGTCCTATGCGCTGCTCACGCACATGATGGCGCAGGCGACAGGGCTGCAGCCGGGCGATTTCGTCCATTCCTTCGGAGATGCGCACCTCTACCTCAACCACCTGGAGCAAGCGCGCCTACAGCTGTCGCGCGAGCCGCGTCCGCTGCCGAAGCTGCGGCTCAATCCGGCCGTGCGCTCGCTCTTCGATTTCACCTACGACGACATCGCCATCGAAGACTACGATCCGCATCCGGCCATCAAGGCGCCCGTCGCAGTCTGACGTGAGATGAACAGGCGAGAAGTCATCGAAAGTGCTGTCCGCATTCTCGCCCCGCGCATTCCGCGGCATGAATTCGAGTCTGTGACCGATCATGCGCTCGGCAGCCGGGGCCTGCACACCGCTTCGCCCGAGACGGCCGCGTGGCTGTCCCTCACGGCTTATATCCGGCACAGGCTGACGGATTATGACGATCTGCTCAATGACGGCTACGACATGGAGAGCGCCCGTTTCTTCGTCCTCGACGACATGAACGGGATTCTCGAGGAATGGGGCTCGCCTCGTCGCGTCCAGGCCGATGACGAGCCGGAATAGGCTCGACAGCCGTGCTCACATCCGACACAACAGCCGCATGAGCCTTGTTATTCGCAAAGCCGAAGAACGCGACGCTTCGGTGATCTTCAGTTTCATTCGCGAACTTGCCGAGTACGAGCGGCTGGCCCACGAGGTCGATGCCACGCAGGACGATATCGCGAAGGCGCTTTTCAGTGAGAGCCCACGCGTCTTCGCCGATATTGCCGAATGGGACGGAGAACCCGTCGGCTTCGCGCTCTGGTTCTACAATTTCTCGACCTTTCGTGGGCGCCACGGGATCTACCTGGAAGACCTTTTCGTCAGGCCTGCCTTCCGGTCCAAGGGGACCGGAAAGGCCCTGCTGAGACATCTCGCCCGCCGCTGCCTCGACGAGGGCCTGACCCGTCTCGAATGGTGGGTGCTCGACTGGAACGAGCCGGCCGTGCGGGTCTACCGCTCCATCGGCGCCGTTCCGATGGATGAGTGGACGGTGCAGCGGATGACCGGGGAAGCTCTGAGGCGATTGGCTGAAGGCTAGATTGTTGCACGAGAGTTATTATATTTGTTATAATCGCTTTTGCGCATGAGGTTCAATCATGACAGTTGAAGTCAAGGTAACCCAGGTTGGCTCATCTCTCGGTGTCGTTCTTCCCCGATCGATTCTCGATCGTTTGAAGGTGAGTAAGGGTGATCATCTGCACGTGGTCGAAACGGCGACGGGGATTATCCTGACGCCCCTTGATCCGGAAGTGCAGGAGCAGTTGAAGGCGATGGACGAGGTGATTGTCGAGTACCGTGAAACCCTCGACGCTTTGTCCAAATGAGCGAGCCACGCTGGATCAGCCGGCAGGCGTTGCTGCTCAAGCACGCGGAATCCTTGCGTCTTTTCGGGGGAGCGGAAGGGTTGCGCGATGAAGGAATGCTGGATTCCGCTTTGGCGAGACCGGTCAATGCTTGGTTTTATCGTGGCGAGATGCGCACCGAATATCTCGCCGCAGCCTACGCCTTCGGTTTGAGCAAGAACCATCCCTTCATCGACGGGAACAAGCGAGCAGCCTTTATCGCCTATGTGGGTTTTCTCAAGCTCAATGGCTTCAATCTCGTGGCTTCCCAGCCTGATGCCTATCGCACGATGATCGACCTTGCCGCGGGCGCCATGAGCGAGGAAGATTTTGCGGAATGGATTCATATGAACATCGCACCCCGGCGGATCGCATGACCACCCCTCTCATCCTCGTCGTCGCGGTCGCCGAGAACGGCGTCATCGGGCGTGACAACCGGCTGCTCTGGCGTCTCAAGACGGATCTCGGGCGCTTCCGCAGGCTAACCATGGGCAAGCCGATGATCATGGGCCGCAAGACCTTCCAGTCTATCGGCGAGCCCCTGCCGGGGCGAGAGACGATCGTGCTGACCCGCGATGCCGGCTTTGCGGCCGAGGGTGTGCACGTGGTCCATACCTGGGACGAGGCGGTCGCCAAGGGGGCGGAGCTTGCAGCGCGGATGGGGACCGATTCCGTCGCCGTTGCAGGCGGGGCGGAAATCTACGCCTTGGCCCTGCCTCATGTGCGAAGCATCTTCCTGACGAAGGTTCAGGTTGCGCCCGAGGGCGATGCGGTATTTCCTGATTTCGACCGGTCACAGTTTCGTGAGACGAAGCGGGAGGAACACCCCAAAGGGCCCGATGACGAGCATCCATTTACCTTTATTGATCTCGAAAGGCGCCGTTGACCCTGTCCAAGGTTGACGAAGGCTCGCACAATCCCCAAGTCGCAGGCTTGACAGGCGGAAGAGGCAGCACCCACAACCGTCTTGAGCTCTCAACGGCCGTTCAGGCCAAACATTACAATGCGAGGAACGGCGTCTAATGCCTTGGAGTAACCAAAGCGGCGGCGGTGGCCCCTGGGGTCAGCGTGGCGGATCGGGAGGCGGCAAGAGCCCATGGGGCTCCGGCGGCCCGCAGGGGAACGGAAATCCTCCCGACCTTGAAGATATCCTGCGCCGCAGCCAGGATCGCCTGAAGGATTTCATTCCGGGCGGCTCTATGGGAGGCAGAGGGCTCGTCATCCTCGTCCTGGGTGTCATCGCGGTCTGGCTTCTGACCGGATTCTACACGGTGCGGCCCAACGAGGTTGGCATCAACATGATCTTCGGCAAGTATACGGGAACCGCCGGCGAGGGCCTGCGCTACAACCTGCCTTACCCGATCGGCCGCGTGATGAAGCCCAACGTCACGGCCCAGCAACGGGTCGAGGTCGGCTATCGTTCCACGCCGACAGGGCAGGGGCGCGCCCGTGATGTGCTCGAGGAAAGCCTGATGCTGACCGCCGACGAGAATATCGTCGACATCGACTTCGATGCGGTCTGGCAGATCAATCCCGCTCGTCCGCAGGATTATGTCTTCAATCTCCAGAACCCCGAGGGCACCATCAAGTCCGTGGCCGAAAGCGCCATGCGCGAGGTGATCGGCCGGCGCAACATCCAGGCTATCCTGACGACCGAACAGGCCAGCATCGCCCAGGAAGTGCGCCAGATCATGCAGGAGGCCCTGGATGCCTATGGCGCCGGCGTCCTGATCAATGTGGTCCAGCTCCAGGCGGTCCAGCCTCCCGCCGATGTCCGCCAGGCCTTCTTCGACGTGAACGCCGCCCAGCAGGATGCGGTCCGCGTCCAGAACGAGGCCGGCGCTTTCGCGAGCCGTGTCGTTCCCGAAGCCCGAGGCGAGGCGTCCCGCACGGTGCAGCAGGCCGAGGCCTATCGGGAGCAGTCGGTCGCCGACGCGACCGGTCAGGCGGCCCGTTTCCGCCAGGTCTACGAGGAGTACCGCAAGGCTCCGGCCATCAGCCGCGAGCGCATCTTCCTCGAGACCATGGAGCGCGTCTACGGCGGCGTCGACAAGATCATCGTCGACCAGAACGGCCAGGGTGTCGTGCCCTTCCTGCCTCTCACCCAGCAGCCCCAGCGTCCGCAGCCGCAGTCGCAGGGCAATGCCGCGAACCCGCAGGGAGCTACGCGATGAACGGTTCGACTCTTCGCACGGGGCTCCTGGTCCTCGTGGCCCTGGCCGCCATCGTGCTCTACAGCTCGGTCTTCATCGTCCAGCAGACCCAGTATGCCCTGGTGCTGCGCTTCGGCGCCGTTCAATCCGCCATCTCGGAACCGGGCCTGAAGTTCAAGATGCCGCTGGTCGATGCCGTGACCTACTTCGAGAAGCGTGTGCTCGACCTCGACCTGCCGGTTCAGACCCTTCTGTCGGCGGACCGGCAGAACCTGGAGGTCGATGCCTTTACCCGCTATCGGATCATCGATCCGCTGCGCTTCTATCAGGCCGTCGGCAACATCGCGCTGGCCAATCAGCGCCTGCAGAGCTTCACGAACTCGGTCATGCGTAACACGCTGGCGAGCGCGTCCCGCGATGCCATCGTCCGCACCGAGCGCGCGGATCTGATGAACCGCATCCAGGCCGAAGTGAACCGGCAGGCCGCCAGCCTGGGCATCGAGATGATCGACGTGCGCCTCACCCGCGTCGACCTGCCCGCGGCGAACAGCCAGGCGGTCTACCAGCGTATGCGCACCGAGCGTGAGCGTGAGGCGGCGGATCTTCGCGCCAACGGCCAGCAGCAGGCCCAGACCATCCGGGCCCGGGCCGAGCGCGAGGCCACGATCATCCGGGCCGAGGCCAATCAGCGGGCCGAGGAACTGCGCGGTCAGGGCGATGCGGACCGGAACCGCATTCTGGCCGAGGCCTTCGGGCAGGATCCGGAGTTCTTCGCCTTCTATCGCTCGATGCAGGCTTACGAAGCCGGTCTCAAGGGTGGTGACACCCGCCTCGTTCTGAGCCCGGATTCCGATTTCTTCCGCTATTTCAACGATCCGGCAGGTCGAGGGAATACCAGAGGCACCACCCCCCAACCAGCTCCAGCGCCGGCTCAACCGGCCCCAGCCCAATAAGCCCTGATGTTGGATTTGATTGCAGCCCTCGGCCTCGCTCTCGCGGTCGAGGGCATTTTGTTTGCCGCCTTCCCTGACGGCATGCGCCGGGCCATGTACGAGGCGGCCCACAGCCCGAGTGACCAGATGCGGATCGTCGGGATCATTTCCGCGCTGATCGGAGTTGGCGTGATCTGGTTGGTAAGGCATTTCAGCTGAAAGCGCACCAACGAAGCGCCAGCCAAGACTTGGAGCATCGGATCGGATTCCAAAAGTGCAATCCACTTTTGAGCCCGATGCTCTCGGCCAGGCTTCTGCCGCAATATCCGCTTGAATGGCGCGGCCAGATACCAATCTATATGCGTATTCTCCGAGAGAGGTTTTCGATGAACACAGCCACGAATGCGCTGGAGCCTTCCAAGACGGCGCTGCCCCAGCGTCCCCTGCGCCGCCGGCTGGCCGCGTCCTGCTTCGCGGTCTTCACAATCGTCGCAACGGCCGCCTTGCCGCTGCCGGTCCTTGCCCGTTCCACGCCTGAATCCTTCGCCGATCTGGCGGCGGATGTCACGCCGGCCGTGGTCAACATCTCGGCCTCGACCACCGTCGAAGCCCGTAACCGAACCCTGCCCCAATTGCCGCCGGGCACTCCGTTCGAGGATCTCTTCGAGGAGTTCTTCAACCGCCGCGGACAAGGCGGTGGCGGCGGCGACAGCGCGCCATCGCGGCCGCGCAGCTCGAACTCTCTCGGGTCCGGTTTCGTGATAGACCCCTCGGGCATCGTGGTGACGAACAACCACGTGATCGGCGACGCCAACGATATCAGCGTGATCTTCCCTGACGGTACGCGCCTGAAGGCCGAGATCGTCGGTAAGGATTCCAAGGTTGATCTGGCCGTCCTGAAGGTGAAGTCCGACAAGCCGCTCAAAGCCGTGAAGTTCGGTGATTCCGACTCCATCCGGCCGGGCGACTGGGTGATGGCCATCGGCAATCCCTTCGGCCTCGGCGGCTCGGTGACGGCCGGTATCGTGTCGGCCCGCGGCCGAAACATCGAATCCGGTCCCTACGACAACTACATCCAGACCGACGCTTCCATCAACAAGGGCAATTCCGGCGGCCCGCTGTTCAACATGAACGGCGAGGTCATCGGCATCAACACGGCCATTCTTTCCCCCACGGGCGGTTCGGTCGGCATCGGCTTCGCGGTTCCCGCGTCCACGGCCGTCCCGGTCATCGATCAGCTGCGCCAGTTCGGCGAGACCCGTCGCGGATGGCTCGGCGTGCGCATCCAGAACGTGGATGACGCAACGGCGGAGGCCCTGAGCCTCGGCACGGCGCGCGGCGCCCTGATCGCCGGTATCGACGACAAGGGACCTGCCAAGCCGGCCGGCCTCGAGGTCGGCGACGTGATCGTTCGCTTCGATGGTAAGGAGGTCAAGGATTCCCGCGACCTGCCGCGCATCGTCGCATCGACCCCGGTCGGAAAAGCCGTCGACGTGGCCATCGTCCGCAAGGGCCAGGAGATGACCAAGCAGGTGACCCTGGGCCGGCTCGAGGACACCGAGAAGCAGGCCAGCCTGCAGCAGCCCTCGACCGAACCGCCGACGACCACCCGTCAGGCGCTCGGCCTCAACATGTCCGGCATGACGGACGAGCTGCGCCGCCGCTTCAGCCTGAAGGACGACCTGAAGGGCGTGGTGATCACCCGGGTCGATCCGAATTCGAACGCTTCCGACAAGCGGATCCAGGCCGGTGAGGTGATCGTCGAGGTCAATCAGGAGCCGGTGACGAGCCCGTCCGACGTGACGAAGAAGATCGACGATCTCAAGGCTCAGGGACGCAAGTCCGCCCTGCTCCTGGTGTCGAACGCTCAAGGCGAGGTGCGCTTCGTCGCTCTTTCGATCGAATAAGCCTCCTTGCACATGGTCTTAGAGGGCGGTCCTACGGGCCGCCCTTTTCGTTTATCGATTGTGTTCTTTATTAAGAACAATATGGTTGACATAAAGGCCTGATCTGGAGGATTGAAGACTTGCATCCTCCACGAACCGAGGCTCGGGCAGGGCCTCCTGTGCAAGATCAGAGCATCATGACCCAGCACGTCTTTCCCGTTCCGGCGGCCCTGACATCGACAGCTCATGTGGATCGGCAGGCCTATCTGGATCTCTACCAGCGCTCTCTCGACGATCCGGAGGGCTTCTGGAGCGAGCAGGCCCAGATCCTCGACTGGGTGACGCCCTTCACGACGGTGAAGAACACCCGTTACGCGCCCGATGACGTGACCATCGAGTGGTTCGCGGACGGAACCCTGAACGCGTCGTTCAACTGCCTCGACCGGCATGCCCGAGATAGGGGCGACGATGCGGCCATCCTGTGGGAAGGCGACACGCCGGGCGACGCGCGCAGGGTTACCTGGACAGACCTTCAGCAGCAGGTCTCCCGCCTCGCCAATGCCCTCAAAAAGCTCGGGGTCAAGAAGGGGGATTTCGTCAGTGTCTATCTTCCCGTGGTGCCGGAGGCCATCGCGGCCATGCTGGCCTGCGCCCGGATCGGCGCGGTTCATTCGGTGGTCTTCAGCGGCTTCTCGGCCGAGGCTCTGGCCGGCCGGATCGAGGATTGTCGCTCGCGGGTGCTGATCACGGCAGACGAAGGCCTACGGTCAGGCAAGCACGTGCCGCTCAAGAAGAACGCGGATGCGGCCCTGGAGAACATGCCCTTCGTCGAGCACGTGCTCGTCGTGCGTCGCACGGGCCGGGACGTTCCCATGACGGCAGGCCGCGACCGCTGGTATGATGAGGCCTTGGCCGAAGTTTCGGACGAGTGCGCGCCTGTCGAGGTCAACGCCGAGGACCCGCTCTTCGTGCTCTACACCTCGGGCTCGACCGGCAAGCCCAAGGGGATGCTTCACACAACCGGCGGCTATCTTGTCCATGCCGCCACGAGCTTCCGGGCGATGTTCGACTACCACCCTGGCGACATCCATTTCTGCACAGCGGATGTGGGCTGGGTGACGGCGCACACTTACCTGATTTACGGCCCTCTCGCGAACGGCGCTACCGTCGTGCTGTTCGAGGGCGTCCCCACTTGGCCGGACTCGTCGCGCTGGTGGCAGATCATCGAGACCTACAAAGTCAACATCTTCTACACCGCGCCGACTGCCATCCGCTCGCTGATGCGCGACGGAGAGGGGCCGGTGCGCAAGCACGATCTGTCATCCCTGCGCGTTCTGGGGTCCGTGGGCGAGCCGATCAATCCGGAAGCCTGGCTCTGGTACCATGCGGTCGTCGGAGGAGGGCGCTGCCCGATCGTCGACACCTATTGGCAGACGGAGACCGGGGCCGTTCTCCTGTGTCCGCTGCCCGGCGCCATGGACCTGAAGCCGGGCTCGGCCGCGAAGCCGTTCTTCGGCGTGCGGCCCGCTCTGCTGGGCAGCGACGGGGCCATTGTCGAAGGCGAGGGCGCGGGTAATCTGTGCTTCGCCGATTCCTGGCCGGGACAGGCCCGCACCATCCTCGGCGACCGGGACCGCTTCCTGAAAACCTATTTCAGCACCTTCCCGGGCTACTACTTCACCGGCGACGGCGCGCGGCGGGATGAGGACGGGTATTACTGGATCACCGGGCGCCTGGACGACGTGATCAACGTGTCCGGCCACCGGCTCGGCACTGTGGAAGTCGAATCCGCCCTGGCGTCGCACCCATCGGTGGCGGAGGCTGCCGTGGTGGGCATGCCGCACGAGATCAAAGGGCAGGGCATCTTCGCCTTTGTCACGCTGAAGGAAGGCATCGCGGAGAACGACGATCTCCGCCGCGATCTCATCCAGGTCGTGCGCACCCGTATCGGCCCGATCGCCACGCCGGACCGGATCGAATGGGCGCCGCAATTGCCCAAGAATCGATCAGGCAAGATCCTGCGCCGCATCCTCACGCGCATCGCCGCTGGCGACTACGAAAACCACGGCGATACCTCGACGGTCGCCGATCCGACGGTGGTGGCCGAGATCGTCAGGCGGGTTCAGGCGGCATAAAAGCTGATCGGCGCATCATATGGACTCGGAGGGCCGCATCAGCGAAAAGCGGGGCCTGCCGAAGCAAGCCATGAGCAAGATCAGGGCAAATAACGGCACTAAAATCTTCAGGGACTGAAGCATCGAACACAAGAATGGGAACCCGTTTTGCGTAGAAAGATGCGCAAAACCAAGTCTCAAGAGCATCGGGGCAGCCCATCCTGTTCCCGCACGGATAACCGCTGAACGCTGATGCCTGGGACATCCGCGATGTTCTGGGACTTGCTCGGAGATGATAACCGGCACGATACTCAGGGACGCACTCCTCTAGCGCATCGGACGGAAAAGCGGACTCGGTATTCGCTGACGCGGCCCTGCGGGTCCGCTCCATTCGATGCGCCAGCCAAGAGAAAAAGCATCGGATGGATCCCAAAAGTGCAAATCCACTTTTGGGCCCGATGCTGTAGCACCCCTGGAGCGCCTCAGGCGAGGAGAGGGATCCTCTCACATGCGTAAGGTGATGGGTCGTCTCTCGCATCGCTGACGCTGCGGATCAGCCGAAACAAAAACAAGAGCGAGAGCCCACAGGCTCTCGCTCTTGTCTGTATGGAGCATCCCCGATCAGACGATAAGGAAGTCCCGATTGGTCAGGTTCAGGTTGGCTCCGATGGTTGCGATGTGCAGCGCTTCCTTCGCACCAGTCCCGTCGGCATCGTAGAAGATCTTGCCGTTCTGCTTGTTGTAGATGATGCGATCTTCCGCATCTTGAGCTTGGGTAGCAACGACGAACGCATCTGCTTTCAGGGTGCCGAGCTTGCCCGCTTTTTTGAAGATCGCCTTCGATAGGTGGATCGTGTCGTCGCGCACCGAGAAGTCCGTGATGCGGTCGACATGGGCGTTGCCGATTGCCGTCGAGAAGACGAAGGCATCCTTGCCGGCGCCGCCCGTGAGCGTGTCCTTGCCCGCACCGCCGATCAGAACGTCGTTCCCCGAGCCGCCGAATAGGCGATCATTGCCGGTGCCGCCATCGAGCGTGTCGTGGCCGGCCCCTCCCGCGATCTGGTCGTTCCCGCCGAAGCCGGACAGGACATCATCCCCTGCGCTGCCCGTCAGGGTGTCGTTCCCATCCGAACCGGGCAGGGTCTCATCCACCTCGTCTTCGATGGCAATCGTGACAGTCTGATCCACGAAAGCACCGTCCGCATCCGTCGCGCGGATCACGAGAGTATGGAATGCAGCGCTTTCGTAGTCGAGCGCACCGGCATCCGCGACGATCAACTCATCGCCACGGATCGCGAACGCCTCGCTCGGTGTCACAAGGCTATAGCTGAGAGCATCACCGTCCGGATCGTGGCCGCGCAGGAGCGACACCACGGTTCCGGCTTCGGTGTTCTCCGGAACGCTGTAATCCGTCAGCTCGATATGCGTCGGCGCATGATTCGCTGGCGGTGGCGGATTCTCGGATTCATCCACATCCGTCACATGAATCTCGAACGTCCGGTCGGTGACGCCGCCGTGAGCATCCTTGGCACGGATGGTGATCGTCTGGACCGGGCTCGTCTCGAAATCGAGCAGCGCCGCATTGTCGACTACGAGGTCGTCGACAACGAGGCGGAAAGCCCCGCTATGCGGCCCGACGATTTCGTAGGTCAACTGATCGCCGTCAGGATCGACGGCGCTGATCCGCGCAAAATGGCTTCCGGAAACCGTGTTCTCCGCGATGCTCATATTCGAGAGCGTGATGTCGTGCGGGGGGCGGTTGCTTGGTGGTGGATTCTCCGGAGGTTGCTCAGTGTCCTGCAGATCCAGCACTTGGATGGTGAAGGTTTGGTCGATGTAGGCGTCGTACTGGTCTTTCACACGGACTATGATGTCGTGGGTCTGGTTCGTTTCAAAGTCGAGAAGCGAACCATTCGCAACGCCGAGCGAGATGCTTGTGCCGGAGCCGTTTGCAAGCTTGAAGCGCCCACCGGCATTGTCGATCAATTCATAAGTGAGAGGCCCGCCTTCCGGATCGATTGCGGAAAAATATCCGACAGGCGTGCCCGTTGACGCGTTCTCGAATACCCCGCCACCGTGAAGCTCGAAATTATAAGGTGCTTTGTTCGTAGCTCGCAGAACATCCTCATAACCCCAAACGGTGCCGTCCGAGAAAATGAGCTGTTCGACACGGCCGGTTTCATTGCTGCCCTGAAAGTAATTGCTGATGTCGAGAAGGGCTCTCGTCTCTAGCGGCCCCTTGGAGATCCGAAGCTCTCCAAAATAATCTCGCTGGAAGGTAAAATCGCTGGCTGTACCATTGATCTTCAGGATATCGATGCCGCCTTCATCGAGGATCCAATCGTAGGTTCCAAGCTCGGCGCCCCAGACATAGGTGTCATTGCCGGAGCCACCCCAAAGGACATCGCTACCAGAGCCTCCTTCCAGCGTATCGTTCCCGCTTCCGCTTTCCAGATAATCGTCACCGGCGCCACCATCGAGCGAGTTGTTGCCGTTGTAGGCGACGATGTGATCAACATCCCCGAGGCCATAAACTTTCACGCTGGCTTGTGCCACGATGAGTTCATCGCTGCCTTCGGTGCCATAGATGACGTTCGTCGGAGCTGGAATTTCTTCGGCATCGACGTCCGTCACCAGGATCGAGAAGTCCTTGATGACCGATAGACCGGTGGAATCCGTGGTCTGCACACGAATCCAGTGATGTCCGGCGGTTTCGTAGTCGATGAGCGAGCCGTTCGCGACGACAATCCGGTCGCCCTGGATGGCGAAGCGGCCGTCCGCGTCGTCGATCAGTTTATAGGTGAAGCTGCCGCTCCCTTGCGGGTCGAGTGTGCTGAGGGTGCCGACGAGGGTTCCCGCCGTCGGATCGTCCTCCACGCCGTTGTGGCTGAGCACGATCTCCGTGGGGCGGGCCGTGCTTGGCGGCATGGGCGTCAGTCGCGCGACGACATCATTCAGCGAGAGAGCGCCGTCCACGAAGGCCAAATGCTCGATATGCCCATGGATCTGACCGCCGAGGCTCGACGTGTTGAAGTATTGTCCGATATCGAGAATGGCGCCCGTGGTGCGATGAACGATGCGCAGATCGCCGCTGCTCTGGCTGCCGTGAAAATCGAAATCTGCGAGCTGGCCGCCGATATGAACCGCGTCGGCTGAGCCGCCGTCATCGCCGATATAGTCGTAATCGCCGGCGAGGGGCTGCCACACATACATATCGTCAGACGTTCCGCCGATTGCGGCGTCGTTGCCTGCTCCGCCGTCGAACAGGTCGGTTCCGCCTTTGCCGAGGAGAATGTCGTCACCGCCGAGGCCCTGGAAAGATTCGCTTGCGGCGGTTCCACGGATGATATCGGCACCTTGTGTGCCCGTATGGCTGCCGGGAGGTGGCGGGGGAGGCGGTGTCGGCACCGGTGCGGGATCGTCCGACACGTCGTTGATGACGAAGATCGTCATGTCCGCCTCCCTATGACCGCCGCGCCCGTCCGAGGCGAGAACCCGGATGGTATGGCTCTGCCATTGCTCGAAATCGATCTGCGCGCCAGCTGTGACGCGAACGACGTTTCCGTCGAGATAGAAGCGACCGCCTGCATCATTGACGAGCGTGAAGGTGACAACGTCGCCATCCGGATCAATGCCGCGCAGTGTACCGGCGACGTCGCCCTCATGGGCATTTTCCTGGATGCGCGGGTTGTCGAGGATGATCGTCGAAGGGTCCTGGTTTGGCGCAGGCGGTGGAGGAGCCGGCGGTGTGGGCTCGGTCACGCGGTCGAGCACCTCGAGAGTGAACGTTTCCTCGGCCGTGGCGCCTGAGGAATCCGTTACGAGGACGCGGATATCGTGGAAGCGCTGGTCTTCATGATCGATGAGGCTCCAATCGTCGACGCGGACCGCGTAACCGTCCAGGCGGAACCGCCCGCCCGCATCGTCGAGGAGCGTATAGGTCAGGGCATCGCCGTTCTCGTCATGGGCGCGGATCCAGCCGACAACAGGATCGACACTCCCGCTCCCCTCCAGGACGCGGTTTCCGTCCAGGCGCAGGATTTCGGGAGCCATGTTCGCGGCGGGGATGAGCGGAGAGGTCAGAGCGGCCCGAACCTGCTCGCGCGTCCATGTGGTGCCGTCGGCAAAGACGATGCTCTCGATCTGCCCGCTGGCGAACTCGGCGCTGTTGAAATACTGGCTGATGTCGAGATGGGCCGTATGCCCGAACTGAATCCGGAGGTCGCGCCCGTTATTCATCGACGAGAACGTCAGTTCAGAAACAAGCGCATTGACCTGGAGGGTGTCGTTCCCTTCGGGATCGGCGATCTCATCGCGGCCGCTGGTCAGTGGGTCCCAACGATAGGTGTCGTTGCCGGTGCCGCCGTTGAGACGATCGGACCCGGCCCCGCCGTCGAGAGTGTCGTTCCCGTCATACCCGGAGATGACATCACTGCCGGTTGTCCCGACGAGACTGTCATTTCCAATAGTGCCGTAGATCCCGGTTGTGGTCGACATGGCGCAGGCTCCAAGAGGAATTTGCGCCTATGGTAAGATTATTTCATATCAAAAGACAATGCCTCGCTGAGAGTCTTTTCAAAGAAAATTTAGTTCTCATAAGAACTTACCGAAGGATAGCCTTCTCAATATCCGCTTCGCCATAGCCTTGCATATAAAGAAGAGCGCTCAAATCCGCGTGGTCGATGCGGGCATGGGCGGCCGCGGCGACGGCGGGCTTGGCGTGGAAAGCGACGCCGAGGCCGGCTTCCTCCAGCATGGCAAGATCGTTGGCGCCGTCGCCGACCGCCATCGTCTCGTGCGCCTCCAGACGGAAGCGGGTCCGCAGCTCGATTAAGGTCGCAAGCTTCGCCTCGCGGCCGAGGATCGGCTCCTCGACTTGGCCCGCGAGCTTCTCGCCGTCCAGGATCAGGTGGTTCGAGCGGTGTTCGTTGAAGCCGATTTTGGCCGCAACGGGGCCGGTGAAGAGAGTAAAGCCGCCCGAGACGAGACAGGTGTAGGCGCCGTTGGCGCGCATGGTTCGGACCAGGGCTTGGCCGCCGGGCGTCAGGGTGATGCGCTTCTCGATGATCTCGTCGACCACGTTGACCGGCAGGTTCCGGAGCAGCGCCACGCGCTCTCGCAGAGCGGGCTCGAAGGCGATTTCGCCGCGCATGGCCCTCTCGGTGATCTCGGATACTTCCCGTTTCAAGCCAACGTAATCGGCCAACTCGTCGATGCATTCCTGACCGATCATGGTGGAATCCATGTCCGCCAGGAACAGGCGCTTGCGGCGAGTGCCTAAAGGCTGCACCACGATGTCGATGGGCTGGCCGGCCAGAGCCTGGCGCAGGGTGGCCTCGACGGCCTTGGGGTGAGCCTGCCCCGTGACGATCAGATCCGCGGCGATTCCCCTTGCCAGAACGGAGCGTTCCGTCTCTTGTCCGAGCGACGTTGCGGCCAGGGCCACGATCTCGTCCGTGAGAACCGGCTGGGATGGGCTGGCGATGAGGGTCGCAACGAGGGAATTCTGGGAAGACGCCATTGGGAGACCTGGCTTTGAAGGGGTTTGGGATCGGCGCGGTTCTCATCGCAGGGCCGACCGCATCAGGCAAGTCCGCATTGGGCATCAAGCTGGCTCGGGAACTCGACGGCGTAGTGATCAATGCCGATTCCATGCAGGTCTACCGGGACCTTCGGGTCATCACGGCCCGCCCCACGTCCGAGGAGGAGGCCGAGGCTCCCCATCGGCTCTACGGCCATGTGGATGCCGCCGTGAACTTCTCCGTAGGGCGCTATGTGGCCGACGCGGTCGAGGTCCTACGGGAGATTCAGGGCAGGAAGCTGCCGATCTTCGTGGGCGGGACCGGGCTCTACTTCAAGGCCTTGACGGAGGGCCTGTCCGACATGCCTTCTGTTCCGGACGAAGTGCGTGAGCGGGTGCGCCGGGACAGCGAAGGGCTGGAAACGCCCGAGCTCCACCGCCTCCTGTCGGAGCGTGATCCCGAAACGGCCCCGACCTTGCGTCCCACCGACCGCCTGCGGATCCAGCGGGCCATCGAAATCTTCGCCGCGACGGGCCGGCCGCTCGTTTCCTTCCATGGTGTCCGCCAGCCGGGGCCGTTTACCGACGTTCCTGTCATCAAGTTGTTTCTTGCCCCCGACAGGGATGAACTGCGCCGGCGAATCGACGCGCGGTTCCTCGCCATGATGGACCAGGGAGCCCTCGACGAGGTGAGGGCGCTGGGCGAGCGCAACCTCGATCCCATGCTCCCGGCCATGCGGGCTCATGGTGTTCCCGGCCTTTTGGCCCACCTGCGCGGCGAGATTTCCCTCGATGAGGCTATTGCCAAAGGGCAGGGCGACACGCGGCGCTATGCCAAGCGCCAGTTCACGTGGTTCCGGCATCAGTTGCCTGACTGGCAATGGGTCGAGCCGGAGCGGGGCTTCGAGACGGCGATGGCTCGGCTCAATGCCCAGGAGCCCCTGTCCACATCTGATAGAAGGTAATGAAGATCTCAAACACGATCAGCAGGACGATGATCAGTTCGAGCCGCAGGGATCGCTCGGTATCGATGATGTCGGTCAAAGCCTGGGCCGTGTCGCCCAGCACCTCGAGCTTGCGATGGAGCGCCGTGGCGCGCTCCCTCAGCTCGTATTCGTCCTCCAGGCGGGCATAGAGACGCTCAAGGTCCGGGCGATCCCAGAGGACGTCAGGCTTCTCCTCCACGGCCACGCCACCCGACATGCGCTGCCGGACTAGCAGTGCTTGACCGACCTGCTTGAGAATCCTGCGGCGGTCCCGAGGTCGCCGGCCCTGTGCCGCAAGGTGCTGGACCGACGGTTCCACCAGCTCGAAGGCCGCGGTGGCCTCCCGCTCGTCGCGGGCCAGGGTCGCGCTCTTGGACAGGGCATCCGCGATGACGATCAGGCGCTCGGTGGACAATTGCTTGATGAAGATCGGGCCTCCCGGCGGGATCTGGTCGTCCCGGTCCGGCGAGATTTCGATGATCGCGGTCTCCTCCTCGTGCCGGGCGAACTCGCCCCGGATGCGCTGGCGCAGGCCGCGGATGACCTCGTCCTCCTCCAGCGGGGTGAGCCCAACGAGGACGGCGACGCCGTAACGGAAGAGGGCGACGAAGCCGTCCTGGCCGGCCCGGAAGGCAAGGGGCGTCGTGGACAGCACGTCGCTGCGTTCCAGCCCCGCCACGTCGAGGCGGTCGCCAAGAAGCAGGGCTCGGGCGGTGAGGCGCATGTTCTGCATGGGAGCGCCGGTCGAGGAGATGGTATCGGTCATGGTCATACGACTAAAATAGCAGCTTAAAATAGAAGCTAGGCAGATTTCCGCCAAGTTGATCCTGCTTGACCGAATGAAATGGATCGTCTAGCGTCGGCGCAACTTTTGAACCGAGAGCTGCCCCCATGCGCAAGCTTATTCTCGTAGTACGAGCGCCATCGACGGAGCGGGATTGATCCCCGCAGGTCCGGCGATGGCGCATAGGCCCCCACAGGGGCCTTTTTTATTGCCCAAATTCCAAGACAGTGATGCGAAAGATCCCGAGGAGCAGTTGATATGAGCGAGACGATGACCGGAGCCGAAATGGTGATCCGAGCCCTCCAGGACCAGGGAGTTGAGCATATCTTCGGTTATCCGGGCGGCGCGGTGCTTCCCATCTACGATGCGCTTTTCCACCAGGATAAGGTTCGTCACGTCCTCGTCCGCCACGAGCAGGGGGCAGTGCACGCGGCCGAAGGTTATGCCCGCTCGTCCGGCAAGCCGGGCGTGGTGCTGGTGACCTCCGGTCCCGGCGCGACCAACGCGATCACCGGACTTGCCGACGCGATGATGGACTCGATCCCGCTGGTCTGCATCACCGGCCAGGTTCCGACCCATCTCATCGGGTCCGACGCCTTCCAGGAATGCGACACGGTCGGCATCACCCGCCACTGCACGAAGCACAATTATCTGGTCAAATCCATCGAGGACCTGCCGCGCGTCCTGCACGAGGCGTTCTACGTGGCACAGAACGGCCGGCCGGGTCCGGTCGTGGTCGATCTGCCGAAGGACATCCAGTTCAAGTCCGGCTCCTATGCCCGTCCGCTCAGCAACCAGCACAAGACCTATCGTCCGACCGTCAAGGGCGACATGGACCACATTCGTGCGGCCGTGGAGCTGATGGCCAACGCCAAGCGTCCGGTGTTCTATACGGGAGGCGGCGTCGTCAATTCGGGACCCCATGCCTCGACGCTGCTGCGCGAGCTCGTGCAGCTCACGGGCTTTCCCATCACCTCGACCCTGATGGGCCTCGGTGCCTATCCGGCCTCGGACCGGCAGTGGCTCGGCATGCTCGGCATGCACGGCACCTACGAGGCCAATCTCGCAATGCATGAATGCGACGTGATGATCAATCTCGGGGCGCGCTTCGACGACCGCATCACGGGCCGGCTCGATGCCTTCTCGCCCTTCTCCAAGCGCATCCATGTGGACATCGATCCGTCCTCCATCAACAAGACCGTGAAGGTGGACATCCCGATCGTCGGCGATTGCGCGCACGTGCTGGAGGACATGCTGCGCCTGTGGCGCCAGAGCGCTCATCAGCCCGACAAGGCGGCGCTCAAGGATTGGTGGAACAAGATCGAAGGCTGGCGTGCCCGCAACTGCCTCGCCTTCCGCAACTCCACCGAGACCATCAAGCCGCAACATGCGATCCAGCGTCTCTATGAGCTTACCAAGGACCGCGAGACCTACGTCACCACCGAGGTGGGGCAGCACCAGATGTGGGCGGCCCAGTACTTCAAGTTCGAGGAGCCGAACCGCTGGATGACCTCGGGCGGCCATGGCACCATGGGCTACGGGTTGCCCGCCGCCGTCGGTGCGCAGCTGGCGCATCCCGACGCGCTGGTGATCGACATTGCCGGCGAAGCCTCGATCCAGATGATGCTGCAGGAAATGTCGACGGCCCTGCAGTACAACCTGCCGATCAAGGTGTTCATCCTCAACAACGAATATATGGGCATGGTGCGCCAGTGGCAGGAGTTGCTGCACGGTGGGCGCTACTCGCAGAGCTATTCGGAATCGCTGCCCGATTTCGTCAAGCTCGCCGAGGCTTATGGCGGCGTCGGCATCCGCTGCGACAAGCCTGGCGATCTCGATGCGAAGATCCTCGAGATGATCAATGTGAACCGCCCGGTCATCTTCGACTGCATCGTCGACAAGACCGAGAACTGCTTCCCGATGATCCCTTCGGGCAAGGCACATAACGAGATGCTGCTCAACGATTATCTCGGCGAGACCGGAGCCGATATCGGGTCCGTGATCGACGAGAAGGGCAAGATGCTTGTTTGATGCAGAAAGCCTGAACCATGCCAACCCTCGTCATCGCCAATAAGTGCTACTCGTCCTGGTCGTTGCGTCCCTGGCTGCTGATGAAGCAGCTTGGGGTCGCTTTCGACGAGATCATTATTCCGCTCGACCTGCCGGATACGAAGGCGAAGGTGCTCAGGCACTCGCCGGCCGGCAAGGTGCCCATCCTGATCGACGGCGATATCACCGTTTGGGAAACCATCGCCATCATGGAATATGTCGGCGAGACCTATGGGGCGCCCGTATGGCCGACGGAACGGAAGGCACGGGCCATGGCGCGCTCGGTCGCTGCGGAGATGCATTCGGGCTTCTCGGGCCTGCGCTCCGCATGCCCGATGAATCTCGGCAAGAAATATGCGCAGAAGGATAGGGGCGAGGCCGTTGCCCGCGATGTCGCCCGCTTCAGCGAGATCGTCCACCAGGCACGCGGGCGTTTCGGCTCAGGCGGCCCGTTTCTTTTCGGGGCATTCACGGCGGCCGATGCCATGTATGCACCGCTCGCGACACGTCTCGATACCTATTCCATCGCACTCGATGACACTACCCGCGCCTATGTTGATGCGATCCTCTCGCTGCCTGCCTTCCAGGAATGGCGCGCGGCGGCGCTGAAGGAGGAGTGGATCGTCGATGCCGACGAGGTCGACGAAGAGCCGATCGAGAATTACCGCAAAGCAGCCTGAAGCCAGAACATCAAGCCGGACAACGAACCATGCTCCAGATGAAAACCCATTATCCCGACGCGACCCGCGTCGAGCCGTCGAACCGGCATACGCTTGCCGTCGTCGTCGACAACGAGCCGGGCGTCCTTGCCCGCATCGCGGGCCTGTTCTCAGGCCGCGGCTACAACATCGAGAGCCTGACCGTCACCGAGACGGAGCACGAGGCCCATGTCTCGCGCATCACCATCGTGACCACGGGTACCGACAGCATCATCCAGCAGATCAAGAGCCAGCTGGAACGCCTCGTCCCCGTGCACCGCGTCGTGGATCTCACGCTCACCGGCGAGGCCGTCGAGCGCGAGCTCTGCTTGGTGAAGGTCGTCGGCAAGGGCGATCACCGCGTGGAGGCCATGCGCCTCGCCTCGGCCTTCGGCGCTCGCACGATGGATGCGACGCTGACCTCGTTCGTCTACGAGCTGACGGGCACGACCGACGAGGTCGAGCGCTTCATCAAGCTGATGACGGCGGTTGGGCTGGTCGAGGTGTCCCGCACGGGCGTCGCCGCCATGGCGCGGGGTGCGGAAGGAATCTTGTAAGGATCAGCCCCTGAAGTCGTTCTCCTTCAGGAACGCTTCCTCCTCCGGCGTCGACTCGCGGCCGAGGAGGGCGTTGCGGTGGGGGAAGCGGCCGAAGCGGGCGACGATGTCGTGATGGTGACGAGCCCACCTGATGGAATCTTCACCCAAGGCTTCGTTCAGGGTCACGGAGCGCTCCTGATGCCGCAAGGATTCGGAGTGCATGAAGGGCAGGTAGAAGAACCGGCGGAATTCGGGGTCAACCTTGGTGTCGAAACCGCGCTCGATGGCGCGGTCCGCAGCCATGAGGGCGACCGGGTCGGTTCTGTAGGTTTCGCGTCGGCCCCGGAACATGTTCCGGGGGAACTGGTCGAGGAGGAGAATGACGGCGAGCGCACCTTCAGGGATAAGCTCCCACTCGTTGAGATCGCCCCGGGCGGCGGCTTCATAGGTGAGCAGGAAGCGGTCACGGCAGATCTGGTCGAAGGCGTCGTCCTTCGAAAACCATTTCTCCGGTCCGGCTTCGCGCCAGAAATCGAGCACTTCCTCGGGAGTGGCAAGGCGCTGCATGGGGTGTCGTCCTTCTCGGCACAAAAGTGTAAGGCCAATCTAGAGCATGGGGGACGCGTTTGAACTCTCCAGGCTCGGATCGTTTGTTGACAAAAAGCGAGGCTTTGCGCTGAGCGCAGGCAGGGTCCGCAGTTTTGCTACAGACAAGAACTTGTCAGCGCAGTTTTATTCGCTAAAAGCGGCGCCTGATAAAACAATTGTTGCGCAGGCCCTTCTGGGCGGTGCAGCGAGACGAGGACGGGGGAAAGCCCCCTTTGAGATAAGGGACTTGAGGACCATGCGTGTCTATTACGATCGCGACGCAGACATCAATCTGATCAAGGGCAAGAAGGTTGCCATCGTCGGCTACGGCAGCCAGGGCCACGCCCACACCCTGAACCTGCGCGATTCCGGCGTGAAGGACATCGTCGTGGCCCTCCGCAAGGGCTCGCCCTCGGCGGCCAAGGCCGAGAAGGCCGGCCTCAAGGTCATGGAGGTGGCCGAGGCCGCCAAGTGGGCCGACGTGGTCATGATGCTGACCCCCGACGAGCTGCAGGCCGATATTTACCGCAACGACCTGCACGACAACATGAAGCAGGGCGCGGCGCTGCTCTTCGCCCACGGCCTCAACGTCCATTTCAACCTCATCGAGCCCCGCAAGGACCTCGACGTGCTCATGGTCGCCCCGAAGGGCCCCGGCCACACGGTGCGCTCCGAGTACCAGCGCGGCGGCGGCGTGCCGACCCTCATCGCAATCCACCAGGACGCCACGGGCAACGCCCATGACATCGCGCTCTCCTATGCGTCCGCCAATGGCGGCGGCCGCGCCGGCATCATCGAGACCACCTTCAAGGAAGAGTGCGAGACCGACCTCTTCGGCGAGCAGGTGGTGCTCTGCGGCGGTCTCGTCGAGCTCATCAAGGCGGGCTTCGAGACCCTGACCGAGGCCGGTTATGCCCCTGAGATGGCATATTTTGAGTGCCTCCACGAAGTGAAGCTGATCGTCGACCTCATCTACGAGGGCGGCATCGCCAACATGAACTACTCGATCTCCAACACGGCCGAGTACGGCGAATACGTCACCGGCCCGCGCATCATCACGGCCGAAACGAAGGCTGAAATGAAGCGCGTTCTTGAGGATATCCAGAGCGGCAAGTTCACCCGCGACTGGATGCTGGAGAACAAGGTCAACCAGACCTCCTTCAAGGCGACCCGCGCCCGCAATGCCGCCCATCCCATCGAGGATGTCGGCGCCCGCCTGCGCGATATGATGCCATGGATCAAGGAAAAGGCTCTGGTCGACAAGAGCCGGAACTAAGGCCATTCCAGACGGTACGTCTGGTCCGTGCGAGAGCCTCGAAGGGATCCCTTCGAGGCTTTTTAGTTTCCACGAACACCGTGTGCAAGCACACGGTCCTGCATCACGGCCTTGTCCGGCTCACATGCGGTGCAGCATCATGGCCGCCGCAGCCAAGAGGGCGCCGAGGACGATGCCGATCGTCTCAGAACGCTCCTTCCAGAACCGGTAGATGCCGTAGGAGCAGAGAAAGGTCGCCAGAAGGCCGGCGAGACCTTGCGTCAGATAATTGACCTTCGTCGCACCCACCAGAGGCTTGGCTTCCTCCCAGCTCTCCAGCAGCCAGAAGATCGAGAAAACGGAAGACGTCGCGCCGCCGACCGAGGGCCACCAGACAGCCGGTAAGCCGGTTCCTAAAATGCTCTCTGCCCTGTCGGTGGAAGCAACGAGGTGGAACTCTTCATCAGAGTCGGAAGAGGAAAGGGGCACGATCGAAAATCCGCAATGTTGTTGCCATCGCACTAACATTGCGGCAGGTCGCTGCCACCTCTGGAAACGAAGGGGAAAGGCGGCTCACCGTTGGGTGAACTGCCGAAATCTTACTGCTGATTGCTCTTGGTATTCGCGGCCTTGTTGTTGTCCTGCTTGCCGAGATCTTGGCGGTTCTTCATCGTTCCGCCTGAGCCGCGGATATGGGTGCCGGAGTGTTTCTTGCTCTCGGCGGAGTTGTCGCCGTTCATCTTGCCTTTGCCCATGGGGAAACTCCTTGGTGATCCGAGGTTAATGACCCCTTGGACACCGGGTTCCCAGGCTGCGCCCACCTACCACAGCAGGTAGTGGGCGAGCCCCGCGCCCGGCGCAAGGATCACGAAGGCCCAGACGGAGGCTGATGCCAGGTTCGCGGCCTGAAACAGGATCTGCGGCATCAGGAAGATGCCTGCGATCAAGGCGATGACGGCGCGGATCGGGCCGAAGAACCGGCCCAGGAACACCGCCCAGGGGCCGAAGCGCTGGAAGAAGGTCTCGCCTCTCACGATCAGCTTCGGGTGGCGTGACAGGGGCCAGACTTCATAGGCGGTCTTCTTGAAACGCTGGCCGATAGCATAGGACAGCCAGTTGCCCAGGAACGCGCCGCAGACGGCACCGGTCCAGGCCACCCAGAACGGGATCTCGGCCGCCGCCAGGACAAAGCCCGTGGCGATGAGGATCGTCATGGTGGGCAGCAGGAGGGATATGAAGGCGAGGGACTCGGCAAAGGTCATGAGCCCAAGGACGAAGGGTGCATAGCTCCTATGGTTCTGCACGAATTCCAGGATGCCGGTCTTCAGAAACTCGATGTCCATGGTGCCGTTGAATGTCCTGTCGTGGTTCCGCTGTCAGGGTCAATATGGCCTGTTCCGGTGAGAACCAATGGCCTTGTGATGAATGTGATCACATCAGGCGATTTGTAGCGGGGCGATGGTTGCGATAACGGGAGAGTGAAAGGGGCCTGAAGCATGAATGTTCTCTCGATCCAATCCCATGTCGCCTACGGTCATGTGGGTAACGCCTCCGCGGTCTTTCCGATGCAGCGCCTCGGCGTCGAGGTTTGGCCCATTCACACGGTGCAGTTCTCCAATCATACCGGCTACGGTTCCTGGAAAGGCCGTGTCTTCGACGGACCGGCCATCGAAGACCTCGTGGAAGGCATCGCGGAGCGGGGCGTTCTGGGCCGCTGCGATGGCGTTCTCTCGGGCTATATGGGCTCTGCCGATATCGGCAACGCGATTCTCTCGGCGGTGGCCCGGGTCCGTGCCCTCAACCCTGAGGCTCTCTATTGCTGCGATCCCGTCATCGGAGATGTGGGCCGGGGCGTGTTCGTGCGGCCGGGCATCCCGGAATTCATGCGCGAGCAGGCCGTGCCGGCCGCCGACATCATCACGCCGAACCAGTTCGAGCTGGACTATCTTTCCGGCGTCACGACTCAGACCCTGGATGACGTGAAACAAGCCATAGCGATCGTGCAGGCACTGGGTCCCAAGGTCATGCTCGTGACCTCGGTCGAAACGAAGGAGACGCCCGCCGACGGCGTCGATCTCGTGGCCGGCGAAGGTGGGCGATTCTGGCGCGTGCGGACGCCGAAGCTGTCTCTGTCCGTGAACGGGGCAGGAGATGCCATCGCGGCGCTCTTCTTCGTTCATTATGCCCGCTCACGCTCGGCCCCGACGGCCCTGGCCGAGGCCTCAGCTTCCGTCTACGGGTTGCTCAAGCGCACGGAGAAGGCGGGATCCCGCGAGATCCTGACCATCGCGGCGCAGGATGAATTCGTCTCCCCCTCGCATCGTTTCGAGGCGGCTGAGGTTTAGGGCGCTCTCGAGCCATCAGGCCCGATTCGGCACACCCGTGAGGAGCCAATAGGCCGAAGGGCGAAGGCGGCCTGCCTTGCGATCCTTCTTCAGGCGGTCCTAGAATGCCGTCCTAACGAAGGGTCATGAGGAGCGGAATGGATCAGGCAACCTCCCTTGCGGCGGTGGCGCTCAACGATGTTGCCATCACGTTCGGGCCGAAAGTGGGTGGCTACACGGCCGTCAGCGGCATTGACCTCTCGGTCCGTCCGGGCGAGTTCGTGGCGGTTGTCGGCCCCACGGGCTCGGGAAAATCCACGATCCTCAATGCGGCGGCCGGCCTGCTGAAGCCGTCGGCCGGTCAAGTCAGGATCTTCGGCAACGATCTTTCAAGCCTCAATCTGCGCGCCGGATACCTCTTCCAGCAGGATGCGCTGATGCCGTGGAAGACGGCTCTCGACAACGTGGCGGTCGCGCTCGAGTCGAAGGGCGTTGCACGCAGTGAGGCTTCGCGGCGCGCGAAGGAATGGCTCGGGCGTGTCGGGCTCTCGGCCTTCGTCGACCGGTACCCGCACCAGCTCTCCGGCGGGCAGCGCAAGCGCGTGGCTTTGGCTCAGGTCCTGATCCGCGATCCCGAGATCCTTCTGATGGACGAGCCATTCGGGCCTCTCGACGCGCAGACGCGGCAGATCATGGGCAATCTGCTTCTGAATTTGTGGGCAGCGGATCGCAAGGCGGTGATGTTCGTCACGCATGATCTGGAGGAAGCCATTGCCCTGGCCGATCGCGTGGTTCTGATGTCGGCCGGGCCGGCAGCACGGATCATCGGAGATTTTGCCGTGTCGTTGCCTCGTCCGCGCGATATTGCGGAGGTGCGCATGGAACCGACGTTCCACCCCATCCACAAGGAGATCTGGGCAAGCCTGCGCGTCGAAGTTCAGAAGGCCTACAGCCAAGGGGAGGGGGCGTGATGCCGCGCCTGAAACTGACCGTCCTGCAGATCGGCGTGGGGCTGATCTTCCTGCTGTTGTGGCATGTGCTGACCGTCTATCCGATCTCAGGAACGCCGAAGCAGGTTCAGTTCTTCTTCTCGACGCCGCTCGATGTCCTGAAGCGGTGCTGGACACTCTTCGCCACCGGAGAGATCTGGGGCCATCTCTGGATCACATTGGTCGAAACCATCCTGGCTTTTCTGATCGGCGCAGGCGGCGGCATCATCTTCGGCTTCCTGTTCGCCAGGAAGGAATTGCTGGCCGCGGTTTTCGATCCTTACATCAAGGCCGCGAATGCGCTGCCGCGCGTGGTGCTCGCTCCGATCTTCGCCCTGTGGTTTGGCCTCGGCATCTGGTCGAAGGTTGCACTCGGCTTCACACTGGTGTTCTTCATCGTGTTCTTCAACGTGTATCAGGGCGTTCGCGAAGTGTCGCCCGTCGTACTCGCCAATGCACGCATGCTCGGCATGAACGAGCGTCAGCTGCTCCGGCATGTCTATTGGCCATCGGCTTTGACATGGGTGTTCTCGTCGCTTCACACGTCTGTGGGTTTTGCTCTCGTCGGCGCCGTCGTCGGCGAATATCTCGGGTCGTCGGCCGGCCTCGGCTACAAGATCCACGAGGCCGAAAGCGTCTTCGACGTAACGGGCGTCTTCGCCGGCATGCTGATCCTCTCCGTCTTCGTCATCCTGATCGACATGCTCGTGACGAGGATCGAGAACAGCTTCCTCGTTTGGAGGCCGCAGACATCCTTGGCTGCGCGCACTTAGAATCCACAAAGATCCATCAAAGCAGGGAGAAACGCCATGGAACGCCGTACATTTCTGAAAAGCGCAGGAGCTCTTGGACTGGCAGCCGCTTTGGGACCGAACGCCCTTGCGCAAGGAACGCCGGAGAAGACGAAGGTGACGCTCGGCGTCGGCGGCAAGCCGCTGCTCTATTACCTGCCGCTCACCATCGCGGAGCGCAAGGGCTTCTTCAAGGAGCAGGGGCTCGAAGTCGAGATCAACGACTTCGGCGGCGGAGCGAAGTCCCTGCAGGCCCTCATCGGCGGTTCCGTCGATGTGGTGACGGGTGCCTATGAGCATACGATCCGGATGCAGGCCAAAGGCCAGGATGTCGTGGCCGTCACGGAACTCGGCCGCTTCCCGGCAATCGTGATCGCAGTGAAGAAGGACAAGGCCGGGCAGATCAAGTCGGCCGCCGATTTCAAGGGCCTCAAGATCGGCGTCACCGCACCGGGATCCTCCACGGCTCTCACGGCGCAATACGCCATGGTGAAGGCTGGCCTGAAGTCGTCCGATGCCGCCATCATAGGTGTCGGTTCCGGCGCCAGTGCGGTGGCTGCCATGCAGAAGGGCGAGATCGACGTGATCTCGCATCTCGATCCGGTCATCGCCAAGCTCGAAGCCGATGGGGACATTCAGATCCTCATCGACACACGCACGGAGGCCGGAACCCGCCAACTCTTCGGAGGCTCGAACCCGGCGGCGACGCTCTACACGAAGAAGGATTTCATCGAGAAGAATCCGCAGACCACGCAGCGTCTCGTCAATGCCTTCGTGAAGACGCTGAAATGGCTTCAGACCGCAAAGCCCGAGGATATCGCTGCAACGGTGCCGGAGGAATACTACCTGGGCGACAAGCCGCTCTACCTCAAGGCTGTCCAGAATTCGCTCGAAAGCTACTCCCGAGACGGCATCATTCAGATGGCCGGCATGCAGAGCGTGCTCGACATGCTGCGTCAGCTCGATCCGGAACTGAAGGGCGCCAAGGTGGACCTCGCCGCGACCTTCAACGACCGCTTCGTGCGGCAGGCGGCGATCTAACCGGGCGTCCGGGCGGATATCGTCGAAGCCTGGCTTTAAACCCGACTCGTTCGTCATCACCGGCATAGTGCCGGTGATCTCGATTGGAAGCGTGCGGCACTTCACAGTAGCGGGATGGCCGGCACAAGGCCGGCCATGATGTGGTAGGGCGCTGGCCTTGACAGTTCCTTCCGCGATGTCGGTGAACCCTCATTTCCTGTTCCGAGCCAGCCTTCCAGGTCGAAAGCGTAGACGGATAGGCCCGTCCCAATGCCACTGCGTGCCTTCGGTTGACAGAAGGGTCTCTAGCGTTACCTCATCCCGTTCTGAAGAATCGGAACTCTCGCGTTCCGAAGGCTCCCGAACAGGTTTGGCCCGCATGTCCCGTCGCTTTGTCACTCTCGATGTCTTCACATCCGCGCGCTTCGCCGGAAATCCTCTCGCGGTCGTTCTGGAGGCCGAGGGATTGGATGATGGGGGCATGCAGCAGATCGCCAAGGAGTTCAATCTCTCAGAGACCGTCTTCGTGCTCCCTCCTTCCGAGCAGCGCCAGCGCGCCGACATCCGCATTTTCACCCCGGCTCGCGAGCTTCCCTTCGCCGGGCATCCGACCGTGGGAACGGCGGTGCTGTTGGCGCTGCTCGATCAGAACGGGCAGCCGGGCGCCGTAGCCTTCGGCCTGAAGGAGCAGGTCGGCATCGTCCCCTGCGTCGTCGAGGTGGAGAATGCGGCAGGCGGCAAGGCGCGGTTTCGCCTGCCGCGCTTGCCCTTCGTCTGGGGCGAGGGCAAGGAGAGCGCCGATTGTGCCTGGGCGCTCGGCCTCGACCCGACCGAGATCGGTTTCGGCCAGCATGTCCCGAGCCGTCATTCGGCCGGCGTGGGTTACGACCTCGTTCCCGTCTCGTCCCTGGAGGCGCTGGCGCGCTCCAAGCCCCATGGCGAGGCCTTCGATAAGGCGTTCGGCGATAGCGATCATCCGGCGGCCTACGTCTATGCCCGCGTGCCCGATGCGGACGGCCTGAGGTTCCGCGCTCGCATGTACGGTCCCGGCATGGGCATCGCCGAGGACCCGGCGACCGGCTCCGCCGCGGCTGCCTTCGCGGGCGCCCTCATGCAATGCGAGCCTCTGGGCGATGGCGAGCACAACATCGTCATCGAGCAGGGCGTCGAGATGGGACGTCCCAGCGAGATCATGCTGCAGATGGTGATCAAGGCAGGAGCGCTCGTGTCGGCGGAGATCGGCGGACAGGCCGTGATGGTGAGCCGCGGCGAGATTCTGTCGTGAACCGTGAGCCTCGGATCCGGCGCGTCACCCGCGTCGAGGCGTTCTGCCGTCCGTTCGATTGGGACTGGCCCAAACAAAATCGGGACTTCATCGCCGAGAACTGGAAGCGCCGCACGGCGGGCAAGCCGCAGATGTTCAACGGGCGGGTGCTGCTGCTCCAGGATGTGCAGTTCGAGCAGGATCTGTGCCGCAACATCTATTTCGAGGTCGATTACGCCGATTTTCTCGGCTGGATCGACAGGGACTATCCTGACCCGGCCATCGCCAACGGTTTCGCCATGGGGGCGCTGCGCGGCTCCGACGGCGCCTTCATCTGCGGGGTCATGGGGAATGGCACGACCAATGCGGGCCGGGTCTATTTCGCGGCCGGTACGCCGGATCCGAGCGACCTGAGACCTGACGGTACGGTCGATCTCGCCACCAGCCTCACGCGGGAGCTCGCCGAAGAGACGGGCCTTTCGGAAGGTGACTACCATGTGGACGACGAGTGGATCATCGTCCAGCGCTGGCCTACCATCGCGCTCCTGCGGATGGTGACGCTGCCGATGACCGCCGAGGAGGGCGCGGCGAGAATCCGCGCCAACATCGCTGCCCAGGATGAGCCTGAATTGGAGGACGTGCGGGTCGTTCGCGGGGCGGAGGATATCGACCCGGAGCGAATGCCGCTCTTCCTGCAATCCTTCTTCGGCTGGGTGTTCGATCAGCGATAGCCGTGGCGGCTCTTGGTGGCATCGACGATGCGTACGGCTTCCGCATCGCGCCCGCCGGCACACGCGGCGTCCGCCGGCCCGAGTTCCCGCTCCACCTGATTGTAGACCGACTGATTCACATGCCCCATGGCGAGATCGTTGCTCATCACGGCACGATACCGGTCGATCTCGCCCCTGCAGCCCGCTCCTTCCGGCATACGGAATCCGGACGGAGTGATGCTTGTCCCGGCAGGGGGAGGGGCCGAGGCGGTCTGGTTGCAGGCGGCGAGCGGCAGCGCCAGCAACCCCGTCAGGCACAGGGAACGGATCGCAAGTTTCATGAAACACTCCTTGATCGAAGAAGCGAGGGACAAAAGCCAAGCTTGATCCGATCTAGGGCGATTTGCCGGGAAACCAGTCCCGTCTCGCTTGGAGTCATAACCCATACAATAGTCGAGCCTTGCCTTTTCATTTGTTTCAACGACTTGCCATCCTGACGAAGCCCCATTACAAACAGGCCCGTTGTTCGCGGCTTCACGCCCGCGGCCGAGGAGGATTGGGCAGCGATGATCATCGGCTCCCACAGCGCATGGACGAACGGACCCGCTCCCGCGGCCGGTCGCGCGCGTCTTCTTGGCCTCCTTCTCCTTAGCTGCCCCTGAGGGTCGGCTGGGCGTCGTTGCCTGGGCTCTCAGGGGTTCTGAAACAGCAGGAACAACCCCTTGAGCGCAAAAGGCCGCTCCCCCCGAGAAGGACTAAAATCATGACCGCTTCCGTATCCGGCTCCTCCAAGGACCGCGTTCTGATCTTCGACACGACCCTGCGCGACGGTGAGCAATGCCCCGGCGCCACCATGACTCTGGAGGAGAAGCTCGAGGTTGCGGAGCTGCTCGACGTCATGGGCGTCGACATCATCGAAGCGGGCTTCCCCATCGCGTCCAACGGCGACTTCGAGGCCGTCTCCCTGATCGCCAAGCAGGTGAAGCGGGCCACCGTCGCGGGCCTCGCACGTGCCATCTCGGCCGACATCGCCCGTGCCGGTGAAGCGGTTCGCGATGCCGCGCGGCCCCGCATCCACACCTTCGTGTCCACCTCGCCCATCCATCTGGCGCACCAGATGCGCAAGTCGGAGGAGGAGGTGCTGGAGATCATCACCAAGACCGTGACCCAGGCCCGCAACCTGATCGAGGACATCGAGTGGTCCGCCATGGATGCTACCCGCACGCCCATCGATTACCTGTGCCGCTGCGTCGAGGCCGCCATCAAGGCGGGCGCCACCACGATCAACCTGCCCGATACGGTGGGCTATGCCACGCCCGATGAATACCGTGCCATGTTCCGGGCCGTCCGCGAGCGTGTGCCCAATGCCGACAAGGCCATCTTCTCGGCACACTGTCACAACGATCTGGGGCTCGCGGTCGCCAATTCCCTGGCGGCGCTGGAGGGCGGTGCCCGGCAGATCGAGTGCACCCTCAATGGCATCGGAGAGCGCGCCGGCAACGCGGCCTTGGAAGAGATCGTCATGGCGATCAAGACCCGCGGCGACGTGTTGCCTTATGAGACCGGTATCGAGGCCACCATGCTGACCCGCGCCTCGAAGCTGGCATCGGCCGCCACGTCCTTTCCGGTGCAGTACAACAAGGCCATCGTGGGCCGGAACGCCTTCGCCCATGAGAGCGGCATCCATCAGGACGGCATGCTGAAGAACGCCCAGACCTACGAGATCATGACGCCTGAGAGCGTCGGCGTTACGAAAACCTCCCTGGTCATGGGCAAGCATTCCGGCCGCGCGGCCTTCCGCAACAAGCTGGAGGAACTGGGCTACAGCCTCGCCGACAACCAGTTCCAGGATGCCTTCGAGCGGTTCAAGGAACTCGCCGACCGCAAGAAGCACGTCTACGACGAGGACATCGAGGCCCTGGTCGACCAGAACATCGCCACGGCGCATGACCGCATCAAGCTGGTGTCACTCCATATCGTCGCCGGGACCCGCGGGCCCCAGCGCGCCACCATGCGGCTCCAGGTCGACGACAGGGTCGTCATCGAGGAGCAGGAGGGGAATGGTCCAGTGGACGCCACCTTCAACGCCATCAAGGCGCTCGTGCCCCACGAGGCGGTGCTGGAGCTCTACCAGGTTCATGCGGTGACCGAGGGCACGGACGCCCAGGCCGAGGTTTCGGTGCGCCTCTCCGCCGACAATCGCAGCGTCACCTCCCGGGCTGCCGATCCGGACACCTTGGTCGCCTCGGCCCAGGCCTATCTGGGTGCCCTCAACAAGCTCATGAGCCGCGGCGCCCGCCTGCACGCCCAGCACGCAGCGGAGTAACGCTCCTCAATCCTGTCGCATCCCCGGTGTGCGCCGGGGATGCACGGTCGCGCGATGCTTCAATGGTAAGCGGGCCCTAAGCGACGATGAGGGCAGGAGTTGAGGAGCTTTTAGAACGGCAGGGCTGTTCTATGCTGAGGGTTCGATCCCGTCGAACTCGGCTCAGCTGCCGCGCAGGCCGATTGTCCTGCGCCCTTCGAAGTCGAATTTTCTTGAAGAGATTGGTGGGTGTGCAAGGATTCGAACCTTGGACCCGCTGATTAAGAGTCAGCTGCTCTACCAACTGAGCTACACACCCGTCGCCGAAGCGCTCTTTCGCGGCGCGATGTCCGCTGAAGAGGCCGTGCGTGTAACAAACCGCTTGGCCCCTGTCTAGCCTGTTTGAAGAGGTTTTTTGCATCCTGTGGCAGTTTTTGGCGGGACCCGGTCGCAAGGGGGGCCTGTGACTTTTCATACCATTTTCCGTGCCAGAGGAACGGTCAGGCTTTCCGATCATTGACATACGGCGTGTCGAAAGCCGCGCGTAAACGGCGGTAAGCGGGAGGCTGGCTCCTATGAACGATGAGTCGAAGATCGAACCTTATTCCGGTCCTGCAGGAGGCTGGGGGTCCGTTAGATCCGTCGAGAGCATCCTGACGAGGGAGGGGCGGCTCGTCAGCGGCAACGCGATCCTGCTCAAGCAGAACAAGCCTGATGGTTATGCCTGTGTGAGCTGTGCCTGGGCCAAGCCGGCGAACCCTCATCCTTTCGAATATTGCGAGAACGGCGCCAAGGCGACGGCGTGGGAGCTCACGACGAAGCGGATAACGCCCGAGTTCTTCGCCGAGCATACCATCTCGGAGCTCAGGACCTGGACCGACCACGATCTCGAGGAGGCCGGACGTCTGACGCATCCCATGCGTTTCGATGCCGCTTCGGACACCTATGTGCCCGTGAGCTGGGAGGACGCGTTCCACGAGATCGGCCGGGAGCTGAAGGGTTTCGACCCGCGCGAGGTGGTGTTCTACACGTCCGGCCGCGCTTCGCTTGAAACATCCTATATGTGGGCGCTGTTCGCCCGCCTCTACGGCACCAACAACCTGCCGGACTCCTCCAACATGTGCCACGAGAGCACCTCCGTCGCTCTGCCGAAAAGCATCGGCGTTCCCGTGGGGACCGTGATCCTCGACGATTTCGAGAAGACGGACTGCATCCTGTTCTTCGGTCAGAATGTCGGCACCAGCAGCCCGCGCATGCTCCACCCGCTCCAGGAGGCGTCGAAGCGGGGCGTTCCCATCATCACCTTCAACCCGCTCAAGGAACGTGGCCTCGAGCGCTTCACCAATCCGCAGGCGCCGACCGAGATGCTGACAGGCTCCGAAACCCGCATCTCGTCGCAATATCATCAGCTCAAGATCGGCGGCGACATCGCGGCGCTCATGGGAATGGCCAAGGCCCTAATCGAAGCCGACGACCGCGCCCGGGAGGTCGGCGGCAAGCCGGTTCTCGATCACGCGTTCATCGCCGAGCATACCCACGGCTTCGAGGAGTTCGCCCGAGCCGCACGGCAGGCATCGTGGCCCGAACTGGAACGACGCTGCGGACTGCCGCAGGAGGCCCTGGAAGCGGCTGCGACCGTCTATGCCCAGGCCAATGCTGCCATGGGCATCTACGGAATGGGGCTTACCCAGCACAAAGCCGGCGTCGAGAACGTGCAGATGCTCGTCAATCTGCTTCTCCTGCGCGGGAACATCGGCAAGCCGGGCGCGGGAATCTGCCCGGTGCGCGGCCATTCCAATGTGCAGGGACAGCGTACGGTCGGGATCTCGGAGAAGCCCGAATTGGTGCCTCTCGACAAACTCAAAGAACAGTACGACTTCGAACCGCCACGCTGGAAGGGGCTGACGACGGTCGAGGCGTGCGAGGCCATCATCAAAGGCGAGGTGAAGGCCTTCGTTGCGCTCGGCGGAAACTTCGTGCGGGCCGTGCCGGAGACTGACGCCATGGAGGGCGCCTGGACGCGCCTGCGCCTCTCCGTGCAGATTTCGACGAAGCTCAATCGCAATCATCTTATTCCCGGGGAGATCTCCTATATCCTGCCGTGTCTTGGACGCATCGAGATCGACGAGCAGGAAACCGGGCCCCAGGCCGTGTCCGTCGAGGATTCGACGGCCTGCATTCATGGCTCCAAGGGAATCGCCAAGCCGGCAAGTTCCGACCTTCTCTCCGAGCCGCGCATCGTCGCGGAAATCGCCAAGGCGACACTGGCGCCAAACGAGAAAGTCCCTTGGGATGAGTGGGTCGCCGATTATGCACGCGTGCGCGATGCGATCGAGAAAACCTATCCGGAAGACTTCCGTGGCTTCAACGAGCGCATGTGGCAGCCGGGAGGTTTCCACCGTCCCATCGCAGCGCGCGAGAGGAAATGGAAAACCGAAACGGGCAAGGCCAACTTTACGACCCCCAAAAGCCTGGAAGTGGATCTCGGCATTGCAGAGCAGAATTCCGACATCCTCAAGCTTATGACGTTGCGCTCCAACGATCAGTTCAACACGACTGTCTATGGCTATTATGACAGGTTCAGGGGCGTGCGCGGCACGCGCATGGTCCTATTCATGAACAGCAACGACATCGCACGCCTGAACCTGGCGGAAGGAGACCTCGTGACGCTGACGACCGCCGTCGACGACGGGGTGATGCGTAAGGTGGACGGCTTGCGCGTGACGCCCTACGATATTCCCGAAGGATGCTGCGGATCCTATTATCCGGAATGCAATCCGCTGATCCCGGTCTGGCATCACGCGGATGAAAGCAAGGTGCCGTCGGCGAAGTCCATTCCGATCCGGATTACTCTGATGCAGCAACAGCAGCCGGAGGCGGCGGAATAACGCTTAGGGCCACGCCTGTCATTCGTCCTGAACGCATCGAACTTCGGATATCCTGAGGGAACGAAGCTGCGCTGAACCGATTGTGTCAACAGCGAAGCTTCATCTCGGGCGTATGCCTGACGAGAAAAGGGTGCGCAACGCAGGCAATGGCACAACTCTTCACACCGGCAGCAACCACTCTGTTTCGGGTGGGGATCGTGCTCATCGGTCTGGGCGTCCTCGCTGCGGGCACAGTAGCCTATGTCTGGGCCCGCTCCGGCAGCACGTGGAATGTGGGTAAGCCCGCGCCGCAGCCGGTTCCATTCCGTCACGACCTTCATGGCGGATCCCTCGGCATCGATTGCCGCTATTGCCATTCCACCGTGGAACGCGCTGCGGATGCCGGCATGCCGTCCGCCCAGACCTGCATGTCGTGCCATTCGCAGGTGTGGGTTGGAGCGAGTGTTTTGGAGCCCGCCCGATCGAGCTTTCTCCTCGGACAACCGATCAGGTGGACTTCCGTCCATCGCCTGCCGGATTACGCATATTTCAATCATGCCGTTCATGTGACCAAGGGAGTGGCCTGCGAGACCTGTCACGGCCGCGTGGACCAGATGCCGAGGACGGTGAAGACTCAGACCATGTCCATGGGATGGTGCCTGGATTGCCATCGCGATCCGACGCCGCATCTTCGACCGCGCGAGGCGGTGTTTTCGATGGGATACGAACCGCACGGCAAGGGTCTGCCGGAGGATGTGCGGGTGTTCTATCAGGAGGCGTCCCGGCGCCTCACAAGCTGCAGCACATGCCACCGGTAGACGAAATGGCCGAGAAAGAGATACTCGATTTCGACGCCGTGAAGGCCCGCCTCGCAGAAGAGGAAGGGCCACGGCTGTGGCGCAGCCTTGAAGAACTGGCCGATATGCCGGAGGTCCGCCGGTACGTGGAGGCCGAATTCCCGGATATCGTGCAGGCTTCCTCCGTCGACCGGCGGACCCTGCTCAGACTCATGGGCGCCTCATTCGCCCTGGGAGGTCTTGCAGCCTGCAACGGCAGCGGGGCTGAAAAGAATGCCCCGCTTCTGTCGCAGAGCCGCAACATGCCGGGCTACACGCCGGGCGTGCCGATCACCATCGCCACGTCGCTGCCGTTGAACGGCTATGGCCGGGGTGTCCTGGTGAAGGCGCAGGAGGGGCGGCCGATCAAGATCGAAGGAAATCCGCTTCATCCGGCGAGCCTGGGAGCGACGGACGTGTTCGCCCAGGCCGAGATCCTCTCCCTTTACGATCCTGATCGCTCGGACGTCCCGCTACGGGGTGGGTTGCCAACAACCTGGGAGGAACTCACGGGCTTCATCGGGCCTCTGCGTAACGAACTTGTCGTCGGGAAGGGGCGGGAGCTGCACATCCTCATGCCGCCGACCTCGTCGCCGACCTTGCTCCGGCTGATGGCGCAGGCGCGGCAGCTCTTTCCCTTGGCGCGATGGCATGTGTTCTCACCTGTCGACGATGACAACAGGCGAAGAGCCGCGACGGCTGCATTCGGTCGGGACCTGGACCTCGTCTACGACCTGACCCAGGCGGATGTCATCGTCACTTTGGGCGGCGATCTCTTCGCCGAGGAGCCAGGGCATCTGCGCTACGCGGCCGATTATCAGGCGCGGCGGCGGACGCAGGATCGGGCATTGCCGCATCTCTCCGCTGTCGAGACGCGGCCCAGCCTTGTGGGAGCTCGTGCGGATGAGCGCACTCCTCTTCCACCCCGAGATTTCGAAGCCTTCGTTCAGGCCCTTGCGGTAGTCCTGGGAGCAGGCGCCGCGCCTCTCGGCAATGCGCATCCATCCGTCTCGAAGCTCGCGGATGCCTTGCGCCGTGTGGGACCACGCGGGTTGGTCGTCGCAGGACGCGAGCAGTCGGCCCGCGTTCACGCGCTCGTCCACGCGATCAATGCCCATATCGGTGCGCTCGGAACGACGATCCGCGCCATCGAACCGGTCAGGCCGGTGGCGAATGATAAAGGCACGCTGGCGGATCTGGCTGGAGCCATGGAAGCCGGCGAGGTCTCCCGTCTTCTCATTCTCGGGGGCAACCCGGTCTATGCCGCACCGGCCGACATCGATCTGGCGTCGCTCATCGCGCGGGTTCCTCTGTCGCTGCATCTAGGTCAGCATCGGGACGAGACGGCGGCGGTCTGCCACTGGCATGTTCCGGAAGCGCATCCGCTCGAGAGCTGGGGCGACCTGCGAGCCTTCGACGGAACGGTGGGCCTGCGGCAGCCTGCAACGATGCCGCTCAAGACGGGGCTGAGCGTCGAGGAATTTCTCGGCCTCATGGCGGGGCAGCATCCGGATGGGCAGGCGCTCGTCCAGGCCACGTGGCGGGAGGCCTGGGGAGACGGTTTCGAGGAGCGTTGGGCGCGCTCGCTCGAAGATGGCGTGATCGAGGGTTCGGCGTCGCCGGCAGTCGCGTTGACCGAGCGGTTCGATGTGACAGCTGATGCGGCAGCTCCTGCCACATCTGGTGGAATCGACGTGGTATTCGCTCCCGATCCCTCTGTCTGGGACGGCTCCTATGCCAATAACGGCTGGCTGCAGGAGCTGCCGAGGCCTCTGACGAAGCAGGTCTGGGGCAATGCGGCCCTCATCGGTCCGGAGACGGCGACCATGTTCGGGTTGACCTCGGGCGATGCGGTTGACCTGACGGTAGAGGGGCGGGTGATCCGCGCGCCGGTCTGGGTCATGCCGGGGCATGCGCCGGGCGCCGTGACCCTGACCCTCGGCTACGGCCGCCGGCAGGCTGGCAGGATCGGCAACGGCATCGGGTTCGATGCCTATGCGGTGCGCCCCTCCCGCCGGCCCTGGATCGCTTCGGGTGAGATCAGGAAGGTCGGCGAGACAATCCCGGTGATCTCGACGCAGCAGCATCACTCGCTCCAGGGGCGCGACATCGTGCGCGTGGTCGCGTCCGACAAGGACGCCGTCGAGGCGGCGACGGAGCAGCCCTCGCTTTATCCGGACTGGTCCTACGAGGGACATGCCTGGGGCATGGCCATCGATCTCGATGCCTGCATCGGCTGCAACGCCTGCGTCATTGCGTGCCAGTCCGAGAACAACATCGCGGTGGTCGGGCCGGAGGAGGTGGCCAGGGGACGGGAGATGCATTGGCTGCGGGTCGACCGCTACCATGCCGGGGATCCGGCCAATCCCGAGACGTATTTCCAGCCCGTGCCCTGCATGCATTGCGAGAAGGCGCCCTGCGAGGTGGTCTGCCCAGTCAACGCGACGGTGCATTCGGCGGAAGGACTCAACGACATGGTCTATAACCGCTGCATCGGCACGCGGACCTGCTCGAACAATTGCCCCTACAAGGTTCGCCGCTTCAACTTCCTCGACTATCAGGGCACGGATTACACCGCCGCGCCCGACGCCATGAACCCTCAGGTGACGGTTCGCGATCGCGGCGTCATGGAGAAATGCACCTATTGCGTCCAGCGCATCGGTGCGGCCCGGGCGGATGCACGCGTCGAGGACAGGCCTCTGCGCGATGGCGAGGTCGTGACGGCCTGCCAGCAGGCTTGCCCGACACAGGCCATCGTGTTCGGCGACGTGAACGATCCCGGCAGCGCCGTGAGCAGGCTCAAGGCGAGCCCGCGCAACTACGCCCTGCTCGGCACCCTGAACACGAGGCCACGCACGACCTATCTCGCCCGCATCGAACCGTCCTCCGAGAATGGGTAGCCGCATGACCAGCGAGGCCCAGGCCGTCACGAGAACAGTCGCGGAAGTCCCGCTCGCCCGGCGCTTCGGCATGATCTGGTGGGGCGCGCTGCTGGCCTCCGGGGCGCTCGTGCTGCTTCTCGGCTACACCCTGGTCTTGGTCGCGCTTGTCGGCGTCGGGGTCTGGGGCATCAACATCCCGTTCGTCTGGGGCTTCGACCTGATCAACTATGCCTGGTGGATCGGCATCGCCAACGGGGCGAGCCTCTTCGCGGCCATTCTGGTGCTGTGCCGCCACGATCTGCGCACGGCGGTCAATCGCTTCGCGGAAGGCGTGGCGTTCTTCGCGGTCATCTGCGCGGGGATCTTTCCGATCTTTCATCTCGGGCGCCCCTGGCTGTTCTACTGGGTGTTTCCCTACCCGGCGACCTTCGAAGTATGGCCGCAGTTCCGCAGCACTCTCATGTGGGACTTCTGGGCCATCAGCACCCATGCCATCGTCACCAGTCTGCTCTGGTATGTCGGCCTCATTCCAGATCTCGCGACCCTGCGCGACCGCGCACGGAGCAGGAATGTCAAGCGCCTCTACGGCGTCTTCGCCCTCGGCTGGCGCGGATCGGTGCTGGACTGGGCCTATCATCAGCGCGCCTATCGCCTCGTCGCGATCCTGGTGCTGCCCCTGATCCTCATCATGCAGAGCACGGTGGCCTTCGAGTTCGCCGTGACCCTGGTGCCCGACTGGCACGAGACGCGCCAGCCGCTCCACTTCGTCGCCACCGGCTTGGCGCAAGGGCTGTCGATCGTGCTCCTCGTCGCCGTCCTGTTGCGCTGGGGCTTGCGGCTGGGGCCGTATATCGACGAGGGCGACATCGACCTCCTGGGCAGGCTCGTCCTCGCGAGTGCCCTCGTATCAGCCTATCTTTATGTCGACGAGATCGTCGCGGCGCTCCTTGCAGATGGGATTGCCCAGGAGGCCACGTTCAATCGCCTGACAGGCGATTACGCGGGGCTCTACTGGACGGCCATCGTCTACAGCATCCTGATCCCGCAGCTCCTCTGGCTCAAGGCCGCGCGCCGGAGCACCATCGCGTGCGTCTTCGTCGGATTCTCCATCGGCGTCGGCATCTGGTTCGACCGCTTCTCGATCATCGTCGGCGGCCTCCAGACCGATTACCTGCCGTCGATCTGGCGCACGTACAGCCCGACCCTCGCGGAAACAGGGCTCTTCCTTGGAACCGTCGGGCTGTTCGCAGCCCTCCTGCTGCTCTTCGCGCGCTTCCTGCCCGTGGTCTCCATGTTCGAGACACGCCATGACGAACATGAGGAGAAATCGTCATGACGCAGCCTCCTTACGGTATCATAGCCGAGTTCAGGTCGCCGGATGCGCTGATGGACGCCGTCAGGGCAACGAAACGCGCGGGCTTCACCCGGATCGATGCGTTCAGTCCCTTTCCGCTTCCCGACCTCGCCGATGAACTCGGCATCCGCACGAGCATCATTCCCTGGATCGCGTTCGTGACGGCGCTGGTCGGGGCTGGCCTCCAATACGGTTCTCAATACTGGATGAACGCCATCGATTATCCCTTGAACGTCGGTGGACGGCCCCTCAACAGCTGGCCGACCTTCATCCCTTCGACGCTGATCGTCGCCATCCTCTGGGCCGGGGCCGCGACCTTGCTCGGCCTGCTCGTGATCCTCCGGTTGCCGCGGCTTCATCATCCGGTCTTCTCCGTTCACGGCTTCGAGCGGGTGACCAACGACCGCTTCTTTCTCTGCGTCCTGAGCGAGGATCCGCTTTTCGACAGCGGAGCCACACGGGAGTTCCTGGAAACGCTGTCGCCGCAGGCGGTGCGGGAGGTCCCGGCATGCGATTAGCCGTTGCTCTCATCCCTGCCGTGTTTCTGGCGGCCTGCGATATCGGTACCGAGGAGCGCAACGAGGTCGCTTCGACCCGCACCGTCCAGCGCCCGCATGTGCCTGTTCCTCCCGGCGCCATCGCCCGGGGAACGGCGGCACGGGAGGCGGCGCTCGCACCTCCCGGACCGGAGGTGACGCGAGAGCTCCTGGCGCGCGGCGAAGAGCGGTTCCGGGCCTTCTGCGCACCATGTCACGGGGCGAGCGGGCGCGGCGACGGAACCATCGTCTCACGCGGCTTCCCGGCCCCCCCGTCTTATCACGAGGAGCGGCTGCGTTCCCTGGCGCCGGAGCAGATCGTCCAGGTGATCACCCATGGCAAGGGGCGGATGTTCCCCTACGCCGATCGCATTCTGCCTGAGGAGAGATGGGCCATCGCGCATTACGTGAAGGACCTGCAGGCGCGAGGAACGGGCTCGCCTTTCGATCAGGAAGCGGCGAGGCCATGAGCACGATGGAGGTCTTCTACATCGTGTTCGTCGGTCTGACGGGACTGGCGATGGGGAGCCTCGTCGTGCTCATGCTCGGCCATCTCATGAGCGAGCATTGGCTGGCTCCCGTGCGAAGCGAGATCGAGGCGGCCGCCCTGACGCTGCCGCTGCTCCTTCTTCTCTCAATACCGCTCGCGTTCGGGCTCGAACAGGTTTTCCCATGGGCCAGCTGGCGAGATGATCTGCCGCCCTTTCGGGCGGCATTCTTAAGTCCGGCGTTCTATCTGCTGAGGAGTGCCATCTATCTCGGGGTCTGCATTGCTTTGGCATTCTGGCTGACCCGGACCCCTCATGTCCGCCGCGCGAGCGCCATCGGATTGGCCTGTCTGATTCCCGTCATGAGCTTGTCGGCCTATGACTGGGTTCTGTCGCGCGAGCCGCATTGGTGGTCGAGCCTGTTCGGGTTCGCCTTCGGCCTGAGCGAGGCTCTCGCGGCGCTCTCCATCGCCATCCTCGTGGCCCTGCTCAAGACCGAGCCCGCTTCTCCTGTGCGCCTGAAGAGCCTGGAGCGCGCTCTGCTGACCCTGGCGCTGCTCTCGGTCTGGACATGGTTCGCGCAGTTCCTGATCGTCTGGCTCGCCAATCTTCCGCAGGGCGCGGAATGGTACGCGCGGCGTTCGGATCCTCAGAGCCTCGCTCTCGTGGCCGTTTCATACGGCCTGATGCTGGCTGCCATTCTGGTGCTGGTTCCCTCGGGCGTGAGCCGGATCGGCATGATCGTCGGAAGCGCGCTCGCCCTGCTGCATCACGGAATCCATTTCGTCTGGATCCTCCAGCCGCAAGGCGCTCCGTCCTGGATCGACCTGGGTGTCATGGCGGCCCTCATGGGCCTCTGGGGTGGCGCTCTCACGATCGTGATGCAGCTTCGGCCCACTTACGCGGAAGAGGCCGCAGCGGAGCCTTAGCTCTTTACGTCAGACCCTGCCGCCTGATGGGGAACGATGCGCCGCGTGCGGGGCTCCGTCTCCGATGGCTGGGGAGCCGGTTTCGGAAGATCCGCCGTCGTGTCCTCCTGCCTGCGGAGCGGGAGCGCCGGATCGGGAGGATAAACTGGGTTCTCGCCGGCGCCGAGGGTGTAGAGATAGCTTGCGACATGGCGGGCTTCTGCTTCCGTCAGCCCCTGCGCCGGCATGCCCGTTTGCGGCTTGAGCGCCACGGGATCGACCAGCCACGCGATCAGATTCTGCGGAGTGTTCGGGAGAAAGCCCGCGAGCAGATGTTGTTGCGCATAATCCCTCAACTCCGGGCCGACCTTGCCTCTGGCGCCTCTCACGCCGCTGATCGTGTGGCAGGTGCCGCAGCCATAGGCCTGGATCAGCGCCCGGCCGCGCCCTGGCTCCGCGCCCGCGATGGTCGAAGCGGCTGCCTGCTCCTGCTGGTCGCCGCAGGAGGGTAATCCAGCGAGGGCCGGGACGATGGCGATGCGCAGAAGAATGTGCCTGTTCATGGGCTCTGCTTGAGGGGATCCGACGAGGCAACCGGTAGTCTCGATCTCCGTTCCCGCCCGAGAGTGTCTTGTGATGAGTCGCTTCGCTCGAACGCCTTCTGCGGGATGTTTTGCGGGAACCAAGTCTCACGGCCAAGCTTATCCGTTCAATGCATGCAAGACCATGTAGGGCGGATGGATCTGGAAGCGACTCGGCATGGGCTCCCCTGGCGGCGCACGGCAACGACCCGTGCGGCGGCGCTTGCGTGCGCCGTGTCGCTTGCGGGCTGCAGCGGCGTGCAATCGGCCCTCGACCCGGCCGGCGGCGATGCGCTTCGGATCTACTGGCTCACCGTGATCATGACGGTGGGCGGAGCGCTCATCTTCCTCCTCGTCACCGGGCTTCTGCTCTATGCGATTTTCGCCCCGCCCGAGCGCCGGGCCTGGCTCAGCGGACGCAGGACCATTGTCGTCGGCGGACTCGCCTTTCCGATCGTCGTTCTGTCGGGTCTTCTGCCTTACGGGCTGATCGTCATGCGCGACACCGACGTGCCGATGCCCGGCGCGCTTCAAGTGGAGGTGGTCGGCGAGCAATATTGGTGGCGGGTGAAATACGCGGCCGAAGGTGCGAAGCCTGAATTCTCCACGGCCAATGAGCTTGTCATACCCGTCGGCCAACCCGTGACCGTGACGGTGACCGCCGCCGACGTGATCCACAGTTTCTGGATTCCGAATCTCGGCGGCAAGGTCGACATGATCCCGGGGCGCATCAACCGCCTCAGCTTCACGGCGGAGCGGCCCGGCATCTATCGCGGCGTCTGCGCCGAGTTCTGCGGCGACCAGCATGCCCGCATGGCCTTCGACGTGGTGGCGCTGGAGCCCGCAGCCTTCGAAGGCTGGAGAGCCGCGCAGGCGAAGCCCGCGCGGTCACCGGATCTTCCGTTTCTCGCGCGCGGCCGTGAGCTGTTTCGCGCCGGCGGGTGCGGGTCCTGCCATGCGGTGCGCGGAACCGACACCGATAGCGCCTTCGGGCCCGACCTGACCCATGTGGGAAGCCGACGCACCATCGGGGCAGGCCAGTTCCCCAACAATGTCGGCACGCTCGCCGGCTGGATCGCCAACACGCAGCACATCAAGCCGGGCGTGCGGATGCCATCCTACGGCTCGTTCACGGGTGAGGACCTTCGGGCGCTGGCGGCTTATCTGGAGAGCCTGAAATGAACGCGCCCGGGCGCTCCGAAGCCTTCGACGAGCGGGAGCAGGAGCTTCCCAATCCGCTGCCGCGCCCGGCGGGCGAGTTCGAGGCGCTCAAGAAGACATGGGAGGCTCCGCGCGACCTCAGCTTCATCACGGCCGTGAACAACACCTATGTGGGCCTGTGGTATGTGGGCACGGCGTTCCTGTTCTTCATCCTGGCGGGAATCCTCTCGCTGATCATGCGCGTGCAGTTGGCGGCGCCGGAGGGCGATCTCGTCGGGCACAATCTCTACAATCAGCTCTTCACCATGCACGGCACGGTGATGATGTTCCTCTTCGCCGTTCCGGCCGTGGAGGCGGCGAGCGTCTATCTTCTGCCGAACATGCAGGCCGCCCGCGACCTGCCGTTCCCGCGCCTCTCGGCCTATGCCTACTGGGCCTATTTCGTCGGGGGCCTCGTGTTCTTTTGCACGATCTTCTTCGGCCTCGCGCCCAATGGCGGTTGGTTCATGTATCCGCCGCTCACGGGATTGAAGTACTCGCCCGCCGACAATGCGGATTGGTGGCTCCTCGGCATCGGCTTCATCGAGATCTCGGCCATCGCGGGCGCCATCGAGATCATCGTCGGCGTGATGAAGACCCGAGCGGTCGGCATGAGCCTCGACAAGATGCCGGTCTATTCGTGGGCCATGCTCGTCTTCGCCGTCATGATCGTCATCGGCTTCCCGGCGATCATTCTCGGCACCCTGCTGCTCGAGATGGAGCGCGCCTTCGACTGGCCGTTCTTCATCGCCGAGAGGGGCGGGGATCCGCTCCTGTGGCAGCACCTGTTCTGGTTCTTCGGCCACCCGGAGGTCTACATCATCTTCCTGCCCGCGACCGGCATGGTGTCGATGATCGTGCCCGCCATGGCGCAGACGCCCCTCATCGGCTACCGGCTGATCGTGCTCGCCCTGGTGGCCACGGGCTTCCTCTCCTTCGGCCTGTGGGTGCATCACATGTTCGCCACGGGCCTGCCGAAGATATCCTTAAGCTTCTTCTCCGCCGCCAGCACCGCGGTGGCGGTGCCGAGCGGAATCCAGGTCTTCGCCTGGATCGCCACCATCGCGTCGGGACGCATGAAGCTGACGACGCCGTCGCTCTTCATCATCGGCTTCCTGTTTATCTTCACCCTCGGCGGCCTCACCGGCGTGATGGTCGCCATGGCGCCCTTCGACTGGCAGGCGCACGACAGCTACTTCATCGTGGCGCACCTGCATTACGTGCTCATCGGCGGCATGGTGTTCCCGCTCTTCGCGGCCTTCTATTACTGGGTGCCGGTGGCGAGCAAATATGCGCTCTCCGAACGGATTGGGCGCTGGGTGTTCGGCCTCATGTTCGTCGGCGTCAACGTGACCTTCCTGCCGATGCACATCACCGGCCTCATCGGCATGCCCCGGCGCGTTTACACCTATCCGGTCGGCATGGGATGGGACGCGTTCAATCTGGTGTCCACCATCGGGGCCTTCATGATCGCCGCCGGCGTCGCGGCCTTCCTGTTCGATCTTGCTCGAAAATTCCGTTTCGCGTCGGACGACAATGCCGGCAACGTCTGGAATGCGAGCACGCTCGAATGGCTCCCGAACGCCAATTACAACACCCGCAGCATTCCGGTCGTGGTGAGCCGTGACCCGCTCTGGGATCAGCCCAACCTGTCGAAGGATGTGGAGGACGGACGCTACTACCTGCCCGGAACCGTGACCGGCGGGCGCGAGACGCTGGTGACGAGCCCCTTCGACGCGAGGCCGCAATATATCCTGCAGGTTCCTGGCCCTGGCTGGCAGCCGCTGCTCGCCGCCGTGTTCACGGCCGCGTTCTTCCTGCTTCTCACCGTCAAGATGGTGCTCCTATCGGCGACCTGCGGCGTGCTCGCGGTCCTCTGCGTGGTCTGGTGGCTCTGGGAGACCGATCCGGGCCCGGTCCGCCCGCCTGCCGCTATCGGCGGCGGGATCGTAGTTCCCGTCTACGTGACCGGATCCATGAACCATTCCTGGTGGGCGATGATCGTCCTGATGGTCGTGGCCGGCATGGTCTTCACCTGCCTGATCTTCTCCTATCTCTTCCTGTGGCTCGTGAATCCCGCCGCCTGGCCGCCGCAGGGCGTTGAATTGCCCGAACGTCCTGCGCCCATCGTCGCAGCGGCTCTCCTCATCGTCAGCGCTGCGCTGATTGCCTACGCGAGCCGCCGTTTAAGAGGCGCCGATCGCCGCAGTCCCCGATCGGTGCCTATCCTGATCGCCGTGGCGCTGCTGCTCGTCGTCGGCGCCTCGGCGACGGATCTCTGGGCGCATTGGCAATCGGGCCTGAGACCCTCTGTCCATGCCTATGGAGCGGCCGTCTATGCCATTATGTCCCTGCAGATCTTCTTCGTGCTGACGACGCTGATCATGGGCCTCTACACCATTGCCCGCTGGCTCGCGGGCAGGCTCGACAGCGTCCGCCGTACGACCTTCGACAACACGATGCTATTCTGGTTCTACACGGTCGGTCAGGGCCTCGTCGGACTCGTGGTGGTCCACGGCTTCCCGCGCCTGACGGGGGGCGTCTAGCATGAATGGGCGGCGGACGGGACAGGTCCTCCTGATGCTGGCGGGCCTCATCGCATGGGCGGTCCAGTTCACGATCATCTATGCCGTGACATCCACGTTATGCGGCCGCGAATGGGCGGATGCGACGATCCTCGGGGTCGGAAGCGTTCACGCCATCGTCCTGCTCACGACGCTCGCAGCCCTCGGCGTTGCGGGCTGGTCTCTGCTCTGGTCGCGTTGCGTCCATGGCAGGCTCGGGGAAGCGGCCGCGGCATCCGATCGCTTCATGAGCCAGGCGGGGGCGCTGATCAGCGGTCTCTCGCTCGTCGTCATTCTCTGGCAGGGCATCCCTGCCTTCATCCTTCCGGCTTGCGCGTGATGCGCTCGATAGACGAGGTTCGACCATGATCAACTGGCAGGAGATATTCATACCCTCTCACTCGGTCCTGGAGACCATTGTGCGCGGGACGATGGTCTACGTCATGCTGTTTCTGATTCTACGCTTCCTGCTCAAACGTCAGACCGGCGTGATCGGCGTCGCCGACCTGCTCGTGATCGTCCTCATCGCCGATGCATCGCAGAACGCGATGGCGAGCGAGTACAAGTCGGTCACCGAGGGGATCGTCCTCGTTCTCACCATCGTGTTCTGGAACTACGCCATCGACTGGCTCGGCTTCCACTTCCCCGCCTTCCAGCGCCTCACCCGGCCGCCGCCGCTCCTGCTGATCGAGAACGGCAAGATGCTGCCGCGAAACATGCGCCAGGAGATGATCACGACCGAGGAACTCAACAGCCAACTTCGGGAGCAGGGCATCGAGCACTGTTCCGAAGTGAAGCGGGCCTATATCGAGGGCGACGGGACGATCAGCATCATCCGGAAGGACAAGGAAGAACCCGGAGGAAAAAACGAATCCGTGAAGGGAGTAGCCTAAGCCCTCAGACAATGCCCCCGCTGCCGCCCGCGACGGCGGGGCGCTCCTCGGCGACCATTCGGCGGTAGCCGCTGGCCCGGTAGGCCGCGATTGGGTCGACGGCGCCTCCGGCCTGCAGCCGCGCCATCGCCAGGATCGGCTCGATATCGGTGCGGTAGGCGGCCTTCAGGGTCTCGGACGCCATGAGGGCATCGTTGTCGTCCTGATAGCCTTCGAGGGCTTTCCGGTTCACGAGGAGCGCCTGGGCATAGGCGCGGCGGATCTCGTTGGCGCTGCGGATCAGGCTCTCGATGGGATCGGTCACGTTGTGCGACTGGTCGATCATATGGGCCGGGTGGAAGTTCTCGGCCCGGCGGTGCTCCGCATCCACCAGCTCGTTGAAGACGAGGAAAAGCCGGTGGGGATCGATGGCGCCCGCATCGAGGTCGTCATCGCCGTATTTCGAATCGTTGAAATGGAATCCGCCGAGCTTTTTGAACTGGATCAGGCGGGCAACGATCATCTCGATGTTCACGTTCGGCGCATGGTGGCCGAGATCGACGAGGCAATAGGCCTTGTCGCCGAGCTCCTGGGCGATCAGGTAGTTGGTGCCCCAATCCTGCACCACGGTCGAATAGAAGGCTGGCTCGTACATCTTGTGCTCGGAGAAGATGCGCCAGTCGTCCGGAAGGCGCTTGTAGATCGCCTTCATGGCATCGAGATAGCGCTCGAAGCTCCGGGTGAAGTTCGCCTGCCCCGGGAAGTTGGAACCGTCGCCGATCCACACCGTGAGCGCCTTGGAACCGATGGCCTGCCCGATCTCGATGCACTCGATGTTGTGCTCGACGGCCTGCTGACGCGTCGCCGCATCCGTATGGCTCAAGGAGCCGAACTTGTAGCTCTTCTCCTGGCCCGGCGCGTCGGAGAAGGTGTTGGAGTTCATGGCATCGAACCCGAGGCCCAATGCGTCGCCGTGCGCCTTGAGCCGCTTCGGATCGTCGACCTTGTCCCACGGAATGTGCAGCGAGACGGTCGGCGTCGCGCGGGTGAGCTGGTGGATCACCGCGCAATCGTCGAGCTTGTCGAAGATGTTGCGCGGTTCGCCGAGGCCGGGAAAGCGCGCGAACCGGGTGCCACCCGTGCCGACGCCCCAGGATGGGACCGCCACGAAGAACTGTCGCACCTTGCCGGTGACGGTATCGATGTCGACGCCGTCGCGCGCCAGCTTGGCACCCAGAGCATCGTAATCCGCCTTCAAGGCGCTCATGCGCTTCTCGTTGTCGGCGGAGACGATCTCTCCCGCAATCCTCTGTTCGGTCATGGCGTCCTCCCTTCTTTGCTTTGTCGCATTTTTGGACGGTGAACCGGATTCACTTCACCGAAAAATGCTCTTGGCTTATCGCGTGAACGACGTCGCGTTGCCCGCATCCACATTGATGATGTTGCCGGTCGATTTCGCGGATAGATCGGAGGCGAGGAAGTAGATCGCCTCCGCGATGTCCTCCGGGAAGACGTTCAGCTTCAGCAGCGAGCGCTTGCGGTAATGTTCCTCCAGCTCGTCGACGGCGAGCTTGGAGGAGGCGGCGCGCTGCTCGCGCCATTCGCCCGTCCAGATTTTGGAGCCGCGCAGCACCGCGTCCGGGTTCACCGTGTTGACGCGGATGCCGGCTTCCGCGCCTTCCAGCGCCAGGCAGCGGGCGAGGTGGATCTCCGCCGCCTTGGCGGTGCAATAGGCGGAGGCATTGAGCGAGGAGGCAAGACCGTTCTTCGATGAGACGAAGACCACGTTGCCGCCGAGCTTCTGGCGCCGGAACAGGCGGAAGGCTTCACGCGAGACGAGGAAGTAACCGGTCGCGAGAATCTCGATGTTGCGGTTCCACATGGCAAGATCGGTATCCTCCACGGGAGCCGAGGACGCGATGCCCGCATTGGACACGAGGATGTCGATGCCGCCGAACTCGACGCTGGCTTCGATGAAGGAGGACAGGACGTCCGGCTCGCTCGTGACGTTGAGTGTCACGCCGCGCACCGAATCCTGTCCGAAGCGCTTGGAGAAATCCTGCACCGTCGTTGTCAGCGATTCCTGATCGATATCCGCCAGCACCACGCAGGCGCCTTCGCCCACCAGACGCTCGGCCGTGGCACGGCCGATCCCGCCGGCGCCACCGGTGATGAAGGCCACGCGGCCGGCGAGGCTCTTCGGCTTCGGCATGCGCTGGAGCTTGGCTTCCTCGAGCAGCCAGTATTCGATGTCGAAGGCCTCCTGCTCAGGGAGGCCCTGATATTCGGACACCGAGGAGGCGCCGCGCATCACGTTGATCGCGTTGACGTAGAACTCGCTCGCGATGCGCGCCGTCGCCTTGTCGCGGGCGAAGGACAGCATGCCGACGCCCGGGATCAGGAAGATCACCGGATTGGGATCGCGCATCTTCGGGCTGTTCGGATGCTTCGACTGCTCGTAGTAGCGCGTGTAATCGGCGCGATAGGCCTCCAGTGCCGCATCGAGACCGGCGAGCACCGCATCGACGTCCGGTGTCTTCGGCTCGAAGTCGAGGACGAGCGGACGGATCTTCGTGCGCAGGAAGTGATCCGGGCAGCTGGTGCCAAGCTGGGCGAGGGGCTTCAGATCCGCCGAATTGACGAATTCGAGCACGGCGTCCTGGTCGTCGAAATGGCCGAGCTTGCGCTCCGCCTGGCCGATCTTGCCCCGGATCTCCGGCATCAGGCGCGCTGCAACCTTACGGCGCTCGTCCCGCGAGAGGCTGGAGGTCACGAGGCCGCCGAAGGCGGATTTGCCGGCCGTCCGCTCGGCGAACCATTGAATGGCCTGATTGATGATCCGCAGGGTGAGCGCGTAGCATTCCTTGGCGTCGTCGGCCCAGGTGAAGAGGCCATGGCTTTCGAGCACCACGCCCTTCGCATTGGGGTTGGCCTTGGCGAAAGCTTCAAGATCGAGGCCCAGCTGGAAGCCCGGGCGACGCCACGGCAGCCATCCGATCTCGTCGCCGAAGATCTCCCGGGTCAGTTCACGGGAGTTCCTGGATGCCGCGATGGCGATGATCGCATCCGGATGCATGTGATCCACATGCTTGTAGGGCAGGAAGCCGTGCAGCGGCGTGTCGATGGAGGCGGCGCGCGTGTTGAGGTTGAAGGTGGCATGGGGCAGGAAGCCGACCATGCGGTCTTCGCCCTCGACGCCCTGGTAGAGGTTCTTCAGCGACCGGAGCTTGTCCATGTAGAGGGTGGCGAAGCCGTCGAGCTTGATCGTGCCGACATCACCGCCCGAACCCTTGACCCAGAGCACCTCGACCTTCTCGCCGGTGAGGGGATCGGTTTCCAACACCTTGGCCGAAGTATTACCGCCGCCGTAATTGGTGATCCGCTTGTCGGCGCCGAGGAGGTTGGACCGGTAGAGCAGGAGGCCCGGCTCGTCCAAGGTGGCGGCCTTGGCGTCGTCCCATTGATTGTCGAGGAGTCTGACGGCTTGGGTCGCGGTGTCCACAATATCCTCCTATCCGCTTATGGGACGCGGAACGCCCCGAAATTGAGCGGAAAGTTGGCCGGGGGCCTCGATATTGTCAACCATTTTCGATCAAATTCGATCAATAATGATCATTATACGAAGGTGGTATGGCGAACTTGATTGACTGTGATCGGTTGCCTGCGCAGTCTAGGGTCGCAACTTGCGTGAGCCTGAAAGGGATTCGATCCTTCCGATCATTGTCGATCAGCCTTGTTGAGGAACCATGCACGAACGTGAAAGGCACCGGATCATCCTGAGCGCCGTCCAGGAGAAGCCGGTCGCGACAGTCCAGGATCTCGTGGAGCTGACATCCGCCTCGGAAGCCACGATCCGCCGCGACATCGCGGCCCTGCACGTTCAGGGACGCCTGCGCCGCGTCCGCGGTGGGGCGGAGGCTCTTCATCCGGCTCAGATCGGCAGCCTCGCGGCCAAGCCGTTCCGGGTGTCGGAAGGCGAGAACCTCGCGAAGAAGCGTGCCATCGCCCGCGAGGCCGTGGCTTTGTGCACGGAAGGGGACGCCATCATCATCAATGGCGGTACCACGACGTTTCAGATGGTGCATTACCTGACGACCCGACGGCTGCAGGTGTTCACGAACTCGTTCGCCATCGCCGAGCATCTCGTGAAGCATTCGAAGAACCAAGTGATGCTGCCGGGCGGCTCGATCTACCGTGACCAGAGCATCATTCTCTCGCCCTTCGAGAACGACGTGACGCGCAATTTCTATGCGCGCCGGATGTTCATGGGTGCCCAGGGTGTCGGCGCGCTCGGTGTCATGGAGCAGGATGCGCTGATCATCCAGGCCGAGCAGAAGCTGATCAACCAGGCCGACGAGCTGGTTCTCATGGTGGATTCCACCAAGTTTCAGCGCCGCTCCAGCCTCATTCTCTGCGCGCTCGATCGTGTCTCGACGCTGATTACCGACGACGCCATCCCGGATTCAGCCAGGACCATGATCGAGAATGCCGGAATCAAGCTGATCGTCGCCGGAACGACGGCGGCGGATCGGACTGAGGAAGCCTCATCGGCGGCCTGAGAGCCGGCGAGGGGTATTTGAAAAGGGAGGAAGAACATGAAAGCAATTGCAAAGCTTGCCCTCGGCACGGCGTTGGGTCTGGCGCTCTTTGCCGGATCGGCGAGCGCACAGAATATGAAGATCGGTCTCGTGGCGAAGTCGCTCGGCAACGGCTTCTTCGAGGCGGCCAACAAGGGCGCCCAGGAAGCCGCGAAGGAACTCGGCGGCGTCGAGGTCATCTATACCGGTCCGACGAGCACGACCGCCGAAGGGCAGATCGAGGTCATCAATGCGCTCATCGCCCAGCGCGTGGATGCGATCGCCATCTCGGCGAACGATCCCGACGCCGTCGTTCCCGCACTGAAGCGGGCCGCGCAGCGCGGAATCAAGGTGATCTCCTGGGATTCGGCCGTCGGCAAGGACGGGCGCATCGTGCACCTCAACCCGTCGTCGAACGAGCTGATCGGCAACATGTGCCTCAAGCTCGCGGCGGACCACCTGCCTGACGGCAAAGGCGATTTCGCGATCCTGTCCGCGACCTCCACCTCGACCAACCAGAACACCTGGATCGCCGAGATGAAGAAGCAGCTTCCGAAATATCCTGGGCTGAACCTCGTCACGACCGTCTATGGTGACGATCTGGCCGACAAGAGCTATCGTGAGGCTCAGGGCCTGCTGAAGTCCCATCCGAACGTGAAGGTGATCGTTGCTCCGACGACGGTCGGCGTGCTCGCCGCCTCGCAGGTGGTGAAGGATGCCGGCAAGATCGGGCAGGTCTACGTGACAGGCCTCGGGCTTCCCTCCGAGATGGCGGGCGCGGTGCATTCCGGCGCGACGAAGGAATTCGCCATCTGGAACCCGATCGATCTCGGCTATTCCGCCACGCAGATCGCCTATCGCCTCGTGAAGGGTGAGACCGACGGCAAGCCCGGTGCCGAAATCAATGCCGGCCGCATGGGCAAGATCAAGATCGGCGACAACGGCGAGGCCGCCATGGCCGATCCCTTCGTCTACGACAAGAACAACGTCGACGAGTTCGCCAAGATCTTCTGAGATCGGCAAGCCACTTGGCGGGAGGGCGCGGACAGCCGCGCCCTCCTTGCTCTCATCGGCACTTGGCAGGGTTTCCATGTCCGTGGTTCAAGCCATACTTGACGCTCCGACTCCGCTCCTGGAGATGCGCGGCATTTCCAAGTCGTTCCCCGGAGTCAAAGCGCTCGACCGTGTGGACGTCGCGCTCTATCCCGGCACCGTGACGGCGTTGATCGGCGAGAACGGCGCGGGCAAGTCGACGCTCGTCAAGATTCTCACCGGCATCTATCAGCCCGACGGCGGTGAGATCGTCGTCGATGGCGCTTCCGTGCATTTCGCCAATGCCGAAGCGGCGATCCGGAGCGGCATCACGGCGATCCATCAGGAAACCGTGCTGTTCGATGAGCTCTCGGTCGCGGAGAACATCTTTCTCGGGCACGCGCCGAGAAACCGGCTCGGGCTCGTCAATTGGAGCGCCATGAACGCGCGCGCCGCGGCTCTTCTCACCTCCATCGATGCGCCGATCAGCTCTTACACGCGGCTGAAGGACCTTTCGATCGCGCACCGGCATCTGGTTGCCATCGCGCGCGCGCTCTCCGTCGAGGCCCGCGTGGTCATCATGGACGAGCCGACCGCCGCGCTCTCCTACAAGGAGGTGGAGGATCTCTTCCGGATCATCGAGCGGCTGAAGAAGCAGGGTAAGGCGATTCTCTTCATCAGCCACAAGTTCGAGGAGGTCTACCAGATCGCCGAGCGCTTCGTGGTGTTCCGCGACGGTCGCTCGATCGGCTCAGGCCTGCTGGCGCAGACCGGGCAGGACGAGATCGTCCGCATGATGGTTGGACGGTCGGTCGATCACGTGTTTCCGAAAGTGGATGTGGGTATCGGCAATACCATTCTGAAAGTTTCTGGATACTCGCATCCGACGGAGTTCGACGGCATCTCCTTCGAGCTGCGGCGCGGCGAGATCCTGGGCCTCTACGGGCTGGTCGGCGCAGGGCGCTCGGAATTCTGTCAGGCCCTGTTCGGCATCACCCGTCCCAGCGCGGGAACCATAGAACTGGAAGGCCGCCGGATCGACATCCGTTCTCCGGCCGACGCCATCGCGGCGGGCATCGTCTATGTGCCGGAGGAGCGCGGCCGTCACGGCGCCGTTCTACAGATGCCGATCTTCCAGAACATCTCTATGGCGACGTTGAGCCGGACCACCCGAGCCGGGTTCCTGCGACAGGCGGAGGAATTCGCCCTGGCGCGGAAATACGCGGAGCGGCTGGACCTTCGCGCGGCGGCGCTCTCGGTGCCGGTCGGCACCCTGTCGGGCGGCAATCAGCAGAAGGTGGTGATCGGGAAGTGGCTTGCCACGAGGCCTAAGATCATCATCCTGGACGAGCCGACGAAGGGCATCGACATCGGCTCCAAGGCGGCGGTGCACGCCTTCATGAGCGAACTCGCCGGCGAAGGGCTGAGCGTGATCATGGTCTCGTCCGAACTGCCCGAGATCTTAGGTATGTCCGACCGCGTGATGGTGATGCGCGAGGGGCGGATGGCCGGGATGTGGGAGCGCGACGGTCTCGATGCCGAAATGCTCGTGCGGGCCGCGACCGGCAATGCATGACCGAGCACGACAGGGAATCTACGATGAGCCGAATCCTGAAATACCGTGAGCTCCTGCTGGTGGCGATCATCGTCGTGCTGATCGCGATCTTCTCGTCGCGCGCGCCGGGCTTCGCCTCGCCGGAGAGCCTCGCCAACATCTTCAACGATACGTCGATCCTGATGATCCTGGCGCTCGGCCAGATGGCCGTGATCCTCACCAAGTCCATCGACCTGTCGGTCACCGCGAACCTGTCCTTCACCGGCATGGCCATCGCCATGATGAACGCGGCTTATCCTCAGATCCCGCTTCCTCTTCTCATCGTGATGGCCATGAGCATTGGAGCGCTCCTCGGTGCCGTCAACGGCTTCATGGTCTGGAAGATCGGCATTCCGTCCATCGTGGCGACGCTCGGAACGCTCACGATCTATCGCGGCATGGCCTTCGTGCTCTCGGGCGGAGCCTGGGTCAACCAGACCCAGATGACGGCGTCCTTCCTCAACACGCCGCGTGTCGTCGTGCTCGGACTGCCTTTGCTCGGCTGGACGGCTATTCTGGTCATTGCGATCATCACCCTTGTCTTCACGCGCACGGTGTTCGGACGTTCCCTCTATGCCGCTGGCGGCAACCCGACGGCGGCGCTTTACGCGGGGATCGATGTCGGACGCACACGCTTTTTCGCCTTCGTGCTGTCGGGGGCCCTTGCGGGGCTCTGCGGCTATCTCTGGGTGTCCCGTTACGCGGTCGCCTATGTGGATATCGCGGCGGGTTTCGAACTCGACACGGTCGCAGCCTGCGTCATCGGCGGGATATCGACACTCGGCGGGATCGGGTCCGTCGGCGGCGCGATCCTCGGAGCCCTGTTTCTCGGCGTGATCAAGAACGCCTTGCCGGTCATCAACATCTCGCCGTTCTGGCAGATGGCGATATCCGGCTTCGTGATCATCGTGGCGGTTCTCTTCAATGCGCGGCAGGAGAAGCGGAAGGGCCGCCTTATCCTCCGCGATGCCGCGAACAGCAGACCGCCGCTGGCTGAAGTGCCGGCCGAAGGAGCCGCCGCATGAGCACGCTGACATTCGAGAGGAAGCCGCCACGACACATCCCCGACAAGCTCTCGACGCCGGCCGGGCGCATCCTCGGCAGCTGGGAGGCCCTGCTTGTCGCCGTCGCCATTGCGATCTTCATCGCGAATTCGTTCGCGTCTCCGCACTTCCTCGATCCATGGAACCTTTCGGACGCCACCTACAACTTCACGGAAAAGGCGATGATCGCCTTTGCGATGACGCTGCTGATCATCTCGGGCGAGATCGATCTTTCCGTCGCGGCCATCATCGCCCTGGCGTCGACCGCCATGGGGGCGGCCGTGCAGGCCGGCTTCCAGACTCCGTCCCTCGTCGGGATCGGGCTCGGTGTCGGGCTGCTCTGCGGTGCCTTCAACGGCTTCCTGGTGGCGCGCATCGGGCTTCCGTCCATCGTCGTGACCATCGGCACCATGAGCCTGTTTCGCGGCATCGCCCAGATCGTGCTCGGCGATCAGGCCTATGGCGGATATCCTGCGAGCTTCGCCTGGTTCGGCCAGGGCTACATGTCCGACTTCTCCTGGTGGCCGACGCTTCCCGGTTTCGAGGTCGTCACTTTTGAGATGGTCGCCTTCGTGGTGTTCGCTCTCATCTTCGGAATCCTGCTTCACTGGACGGCTTTCGGGCGACGGATCTACGCCATCGGCAACAACGCCTTCGCCGCGCAGTTCTCCGGCATTCCGGTTCAACGCACCAAGTTCATGCTTTTCCTCATGACCGGCCTGATGAGCGGCTTCGCGGCCGTCTGCCTCACCTCGCGCCTGGGCTCGACCCGTCACACCATCGCGGCGGGATGGGAGCTCGAGGTGGTCACCATGGCGGTGCTCGGCGGCGTGAGCATCCTCGGGGGCTCGGGCACCATCCCGGGCGTGGTGCTGGCCGCCATCGTCATGGGGCTCGTCACCTTCGGCCTCGGCCTCCTCAATGTCCCGGGCATCGTCATGTCGATCTTCATCGGCCTGCTGCTGATCCTCGTGATCGCGCTGCCGATCGTCATCCGCCGCATCCGCGCAAGGGCCGCCGCATGATCGGAACAGAAAAATACGCTTTCAAGATGCAGCTCAACCCCGGCATGGAGGACGAGTATCGCCGCCGGCACGACGAGATCTGGCCGGAGCTGGTGGAGCTTCTGAAAGAGGCTGGCGTCGAGGATTACTCGATCCATCTCGACCGGGAGACCGGCATTCTCTTCGGCGTTCTATGGCGGCGCGCGGATCACCGCATGGCCGATCTGCCGAACCATCCGGTGATGAAGCGCTGGTGGGCCCACATGGCCGACATCATGGCGACGAACCCCGACAACTCACCGGTCAGCACACCGCTCGCCACCGTCTTCCATATGGCATGAACGCATGAAAGTCGCAGTGCTCGATGTCGGCAAGACCAATGTGAAAGCCGTCATCGTCGACGCCGAGGCAAGGCGTGAAATCGCCGCCCGCACACGTCCAAACCGGGTGCTGACCGATGGCCCCTATCCGCATTTCGACGTCGATGGGATCTTCGAGTTCTTCCTGCTCTCCCTGAAGGAACTTCACGCGGAATTCGGGTTCGATGCCATATCGATCACAGCCCATGGTGCAAGCGGGGCGCTTCTCGGAGACGATGGCCTTGCACTTCCGGTTCTCGATTACGAGTTCCGCTACCCGGCAGAGGTCGATGCGGCTTATGACGAGATCAGGCCGGATTTCTTGGAGACCTTCTCGCCGCGTCTGCCCGGCGGGCTCAATCTCGGGGCGCAGCTGCACTATCAGAAATCAGTATTTCCGGAAGCCTTCAGCAGGGTGCAGGCCATCGTCACCTATCCCCAGTATTGGGGCTGGCGACTGACGGGTATTGCTGCCACGGAAGTCACATCGCTCGGCTGTCACACCGATCTCTGGAGGCCGAAGGAGGGACGTTTCTCCTCGCTCGTCGAGAGGCTCGACATCGCCGACAGGATCGCTCCCGTCATAAAACCTTCGAATGTCCTGGGGCATGTGACGGAGGAAATTGGTGCGAGGATCGGGCTTGCGCGGCCCGTGCCCGTCTATTGCGGCATTCACGATTCGAACGCTTCGCTTCTGCCTCATCTGGGCCAGCATGACGCGCCGTTCGCCGTCGTCTCGACGGGAACTTGGGTCGTGATCTTCGCGGTCGGCGGCGACCTCGATCACCTGGATCCCAAGCGGGACACCCTTGCCAACGTGGACGCACTCGGCCGTGCCGTTCCGTCCGCGCGGTTCATGGGTGGGCGGGAGTTCGAACTGCTGACGAAGGGGCGGGGCAAGGCGACGCCGGAGGCGATCCGCCGTGTCGTGGAACAGTGTATTCTCCTCACACCAAGCGTCGTGCCTGGATGCGGGCCATTTCCCGATCACAAACATCGTCTTGTCAATGCGCCCGATGATTTGAATGAAGATGAAACTTATGTTGTGGCTTCGCTCTACACGGCTTTGATGACGCAAGCCTGTCTCGATCTCACCCGCGCTGCAGGCCCGATCATCGTGGAGGGGCCCTTTGCACGCAATGTCCTCTATGCAGAGGCTCTGGGAAGCGCGACCGGCCGTCAGGTTCTAGCCGTTTCCAGCTCAACCGGAACGAGCGTCGGTGCCGCGCTCCTCGCGCTGATCTCGTCTGACCTAGACGTAAATCACGACGGGCAGAGAACGTCCGCCCGTCAACTGTCGGAAGAGTTTCAGCGCTATCGCGCGGAGTGGAATGCTCATTTGAAGATAAGATGATCGGAGCGCTTATGACTATCAGAGCATAAATCGCTATATCGTTAAATATTCCGACAAGTAGTAGTACGCTATTGCATGCATCAGTGATCCCCTATTGCTTTTCACCTGCCATATTGCAGCCGCACTGCGACGCTTAGCTGTGTCATAATTCAGTTGTAGCGTTTGAAGAGCAGAACAGGTTGCCGATGAAATTGGAACGAAAGAACCTATCACTCTCCGTCGACACGGACAGGCTTGAACGTGCACTCCACGTTCAAGCCCGACGCTCTCATCTTATCGGTGCTGCGCAACGAAGAAGAGACGCGGAAAGCGCAGCAGGACCTTTCCATCTCCTTGACCCGGATAAGCTTCCGAGATTGCTGCCTCGTAAAGGCGCAGAAAGTCGGAGCGCTCCTCCGGCAGCAGCGGATCGATATAGGGTTTCAGGCCGGTGCTCTTGAACCACTCGACGATGGCGGCGGCGCCATCGAGAGGATGAACATAGGTCGTCTGCCAGATGTCGACCGAGCATCCCGTCCGCCGAAGCCAGGCGTAATAATCCTCGAATGATCCGATCGCCTCCCTTGCTTGGGCAGCGGAGAACAGCTTTTGCGCCCATGGTCCCTCTTCGGCAACCTGGGCCATGAGGCGATGGGACGGCTCGTTCAGATTGTTCGGCATCTGAACAGCGAGGCATCCGCCATCCTTCAGGAAGGAGACGAGGCGTTCGAGAAGGGTAGGGTGGCCGGGCAGCCATTGCAGGACGGCATTGGCGAAGATCAGATCGAAACGCTCTTCCGTCTCCCATGTGGCGATGTCCGCCTCCTCGAAATCCAGGTTCGGCAACCGCGTTCTCGCCTTGGCCAGCATGTCGGGCGAATTGTCGAGCCCGATGATCCGTGCAGCGGGATAGCGTCGGGCGATCAGTTCCGTGCTGTTTCCTGGCCCGCATCCGAGATCGAGACAGTTCGTTGGAGCTTCCAAGGGTACCCGCCCAAGCAGGTCGAGCGAGGGCCGTGTGCGCTCATCCTCGAATTTCAGATATTGCCGTGCATCCCAGTCAGCCAATGGAAAGCCTCCTCGTCGTCGCTTCGTCGTACCGGCGCAGTTGACCATCCTGGCGGGATTCACGTAGGCCGCGAGCGGGGCGGTACGATTTGCGCGGCCGGTCTCAACCCATCGTGTGGTCCGCAACGCCTCGTCGGCTAAAACCGACGCGACAGCCATAATGTTTCGGCGTATACTTTGACAATAGGTTGCGGTTATGCGTGACCCCGGACGATACACGCAAGGCCGTGATCTCGACTGCCAAGGTTCATCCCTGGAGGAGTGATTATGGCCAATTTTCATATTGTCGCCGGCGCAAGTGATGCTCCGGCACATCCGGTTGTCAGAAAGATTACGCCTGCCGATTTGAAAGAAGCCCTGGCGAAGGGGTTCGACGATTTCTGGGCCATGCCGTCGCATCTGGTTTTTCTGGGGCTGATCTATCCGGTCGTGGGCGTCTGCCTCGCCGCTCTCACCTTCAGCAACGATGCGCTACCGCTTCTCTATCCATTGGCCTCTGGCTTCGCGCTGATCGGTCCGATCGCCGGCATCGGTCTTTATGAAATCAGCCGAAGGCGGGAACTTGGCCTGTCGACTTCCTGGCAGGATGCGTTCAACGTCCTGAAATCGCCCTCGATTCCATCGATCCTTGCTCTCGGCGTTCTGCTTCTGGTGATCTTCCTGACATGGTTGACGACGGCTCGCCTTCTCTACCAGTCGCTCTTCGGCTATGCGGTGCCCGATACCTATGCGGGGCTGATCAACCAGGTCCTTACGACCTCGGAGGGCATGCAGTTGATCGTCTGGGGCAACATCCTCGGCTTCGTCTTTGCCGTGGCGGTTCTGAGCATCAGCGTGATTTCATTCCCGCTTCTCCTCGACCGGGATGTGGGCGCGGCCGTTGCCGTCTACACCTCGGTCAAGGCAGTGGCCATGAATCCGCTCACCATGGCCCTGTGGGGCCTCATCGTCGCCGCGGCTCTCCTCATCGGCTCCATTCCGCTCTTCGTTGGTCTTGCCATCGTGATGCCGGTTCTCGGACACGCGACCTGGCATCTCTATCGTCGGGTCGTGGAGCCACCGCATCCCGACGACGCGCATCCGATCAGATAAATCGCATGTCCATGGGATTGTTGGAGGCGGCTCGGTGAACGGGCCGCCTTCCTGCTGTTCACGGACCGGGTCCGAAGAAGACCATCCGGGACAGCAGCGTGTAATCGGCTTCGAGTGACATGATCGCGACGAACACGAGAACTGCGCTGATCGGCACCAGAATGGCATAGACCAGCGACAAGCGCTCCCAGGCCATATGCATGAAGATCGCCACAATGAGGCCCGCCTTCAGCAGCATGAAAAGGACGATCAGGGCATATCGGAGAAGTCCCTGGACCTGGAAGTAATCGACGAAGTACGAGCATGCGCTCAAGACGAACAGCCATGCCCAGACGACCAGGTAAAGCTTGATCGGATGCTGTTGCCCTTGGGCATGTGCCGTTGCCTGTGCCATGGCGCGTCCCTTACCAAAGATAGAAGAAGGCAAAGATGAAGACCCAGACCAGATCGACGAAGTGCCAGTAGAGGCCCATGATCTCGACGGATTCGTAGCGCCCCTTCCGGCTCGTGAAGAAGCCCCGCCGCTCATGATCGAAGTCGCCGCGCCAGACCTTGCGGGCGATGACGAGAAGGAAGATCACGCCGAAGCTGACGTGGGTGCCGTGAAAGCCGGTGATCATGAAGAATGACGAGCCGAACTGAGCCGCTCCCCATGGATTGGACCAGGGGCGGACTCCTTCGTGAATCAGTTTGGTCCACTCGAAAGCCTGCATGCCCACGAAGGTGGCGCCGAGGAGCGCCGTCACCAGCATCAGGATCGCCGTCTTCTTCCTGTCTCGGCGGTAGCCGAAATTCACCGCCATCGCCATCGTGCCGCTGCTGCTGATCAGGACAAACGTCATGATGGCGATTAGGATCAGGGGAAGAGACCTGCCTCCGATGGTCAGGGCGAAGACCTCGCTCGTATTCGGCCATGGCACGGTCGTGGACATGCGCGCCGTCATGTAGGAGATCAGGAAGCAGCTGAAGATAAAGGTGTCGCTGAGGAGGAAGATCCACATCATGGCCTTGCCCCAGGACACATTCCTGAAGGCCTGCCGGTCCGAGGAGAAGTCGCTCGCGATGCTGCGCAGGCCCGAAGGTTCGGTGTAGGTGGTTCGCAAGTCCGTCGCAGCCTGTTCCGCCATGAGCAGAACTCCTCTCACGTCAGCAATTGCCGGCAGATGTCCACGAAATTTCCCGCCCAACCTGTCAGCACGCTCAGGAAGACGAGCCAAACAAGGAGAAGGAAGTGCCAGTACGTGGCGCAGAGATCCACGGACAGCCGCAGCCGATCCGTCGCACTTTCACGCCATGCGTTCTCGGTCGTCCTGCCCAGTGCGACCAAACCGCCGAGCAGGTGGAGGCCGTGCAGGCCGGTCAGGATGTAGAAGAAGGCATTGGCCGGGTTGGCGGCCAGGAAATAGCCCTCGTTGCTCAACTGTCGCCAAGCCAGGAGCTGGCCCGACAGGAACGCAAGAGCCGAGATGCCGCCTGCGAGAAGGCTCGCTCTCAGCTCGGGCATCTCGCCGCGTTCGGCTGCGCGTCTCGCTCCGTGCAGGGCGAGGCTGCTCAGGGCAAGAATGGTCGTGTTGAGCCAGAGAATGCGAGGCACCGGCAATGCGCGCCAGTCGGGCAATTGCATGCGCATCGCATAGGCGCTGATGAACAACGCGAACAGGGAACCGATCACGGCGAGAAGGATGAGGAGACCGACCCGGTAGGGAGGCACGGGCGTTGCTTCCGGCCACGCGCCCGCTGTTCCCTGTTCCAGCCAGGGCTTCGATGCCAGCCCTTGCCGCGAGAGCCACCAGGCGCCGATGACGGCGAGCACGCCCAGGAACAGGAGGATGCTACCCATGGGACGATCCTGGCACGATGCGGGTGATCCCAGGCTGATTCTGCGGCAGGAAATCCTGGTCGGCTCCCGGCACGCTGTAATCGTAGGCCCAGCGATAGACCACGGGCAGGTTCTTGCCCCAATTGCCGTGCGGCGGCGGCGTCTCCGGCGTCTGCCATTCGAGCGTGGTCGCCCGCCACGGATTACCGCCGGACGGCCTGCCGTGGCGCAGGCTCCAGAACAGATTGAAGACGAAGACGAGTTGCGTTGCGCCGACGATGAGGGCCACGATGGTGATGAAGGCGTTGAGCGTGTGCGCCGATGGCGGGACGAAGGACATGTCGCCGATGTCGTGGTACCGGCGCGGGATGCCCATAAGTCCTAAGTAATGCATGGGGAAGAAGATCGCATAGGCACCAAGGAACGTGACCCAGAAATGGATCCTGCCGAGCGTTTCGTTCAGCATGCGGCCGGTCACCTTCGGGTACCAGTGATAGATCGCTCCGAAGATCACGAGGATCGGAGCGACGCCCATGACCATGTGGAAATGGGCCACGACGAACATCGTATCGGACAGGGGAACATCCACCACCACGTTGCCGAGGAACAGGCCCGTGAGGCCTCCGTTCAGAAAGGTGACAATGAACGCGAGGGCGAACAGCATGGGCAGGGTCAGATGGATGTTCCCGCGCCAGAGCGTCAGGACCCAGTTGTAGACCTTGATCGCGGTCGGCACGGCGATGATCAGCGTCGTGGTGGCAAAGAAGAATCCGAAATACGGGTTCATGCCGCTCACATACATGTGGTGGGCCCAGACCACGAAGCTCAAGGCCCCGATGGCGAGCAGGGCCCAGACCATCATGCGGTAGCCGAAGATGTTGCGCCGCGCATGGGTGCTGATCAGGTCCGACACGATGCCGAAGGCAGGCAGGGCGACGATGTAGACCTCCGGGTGCCCGAAGAACCAGAACAGGTGCTGGAAGAGCAGGGGGGATCCGCCGCTGCGCTCCAGCGGCTGGCCCATCTCGACAATGGCGGGAACGAAGAAGCTCGTTCCGAAGACTCGGTCGAAGAGCATCATCACGGCGCCGACGAACAGGGCCGGGAAGGCGAGCAACGCCATGAAGCTCGCGGTGAAGATCCCCCAGACGGTGAGCGGCATGCGCATCAGCGTCATGCCGCGCGCCCGCGCCTGCAGCACCGTCACCACATAGTTCAGGCCGCCCATGGTGAAGCCGATGATGAAGATGATCAGGGAGGAGAGCATCAGGATGATGCCCCACTCCTGTCCGCCGGGCGTGCCTGAGAGAATGGCCTGCGGCGGATAGAGGGTCCAGCCGGCGCCCGTTGGGCCGCCCGGTGCGAAGAAGCTCGCGACGAGAACCAGCACCGCGAGGAAATAGACCCAGAAGCTCAGCATATTGACATAGGGAAACACCATGTCGCGGGCGCCGACCATCAGGGGAATGAGGTAGTTGCCGAAGCCGCCGAGAAACAGCGCGGTCAGGACATAGACCACCATCATCATGCCGTGCATGGTGATGAACTGGTAATAGGCATTGGCATCGATGAAGGCGAAAACGCCCGGAAAGCCGAGCTGGAGCCGCATCAGCCACGACAGCACGAGGGCGATCAGCCCGACCGAGAGGGCGACGAACGCGTATTGGATCGCGATGACTTTCGCATCCTGGCTGAAGACGTATTTCGTCACCCAGCTGTGTGGATGGTAGAGCTCGACATCCTCGACATCGGACGGCGCGACCGCTCCGGCCGGACCCAGTGGGACATCAACCATCAGGATTCTCTCCCCGGCTGTTTCCTCGTCTTTTCGTCAATCAGACACGCCGCTTTCAGGCGAGAGGCGCGCGAAGCTTCGTGCCGCCTGCTGCTGCAGCCATGCCTGATAATCGCTCTGCTCCTGGATCACGAGCGTTCCGCGCATCTGCGGATGGCCGACGCCGCAGAGCTCCGCGCAGAGAACGTCGAAGCTTCCGGTCCGTGTCGGCGTGAACCAGATGTAGGAGACTTGGCCGGGCACGAGATCCATCTTGGCGCGCAGCTCCGGCACATAGAAATCATGGATGACGTCGACGGAGCGCAGAAGCGCCTTGACAGGCTTGCCGACCGGCAGGTGCAGTTCGCCGCCCTCGACGATGACGTCGTCCTTGGATTTCGGATCGTCCTTGTTGATCCCGAGCGGATTGTCGGGGCTGATCAGCCGGGCGTCGGACGTGGCGAGCTTCCCGTCCGGTCCCGGCAGCCGGAAACTCCATTGCCATTGCTGACCCACGACCTCGATGTCGGTCGCATCCTCCGGAACGGTGATGAACTGCCGCCAGACGAAGAGGCCCGGCGTCAGCATGGCGGCGACTCCGACAGCCGTGACAAGGGTCAGCCACCATTCGAGCCTCTTGTTCTCCGGCTCGTAATGCGCCTGCCGGCCGTCCTGATGGCGAAAACGGTAGACGCAATAGGCCATGAAGAGGACGACCGCGACGAAGACCGCTCCGGTGATCCAGAAGGTGATGATGATCGTGTCGTCGATATAGCGCCAGTTCGAAGCGATCGGGGTCCACCACCATGGACTGACGAGGTGGAAGAGAACCGAGCCGAGGGCGACCAGAACCAAGATGAACGCTACAGCCATTCCTGACCCATCCTTGCCGTGAGAGGCCTCGGATTTGAAGCAGAAGGCGATAACTCTTTTACGCCATTACATCGTTTTCGGTTGATAAAAACTTGGAGACATTTCAACCAGAACGCTTTGCAGGCAATACCGGCTTGCCGCTCTACATGGGAGCAACTTGAACTGAGCCAGTATATGGAATGAAAAATTACACCCGGCGAAGCATCCGGTCAATGAGCCTTGGCTGTCGCATTCGCGGTGTTCAAAGATTAACCCTTCTTTCCTGGGACAGCGGAAAGGTTCTCATTTTTGCCACATTTCGTCTTGGCGAGAAATCGCCAGTCGAGTTGGCTCTGGTCGCACTATAATGTCGCGAACTTGCTGTCGTGGTAACGCATCGCTCGGCCATCATCCTCAAATTCCGATTCTCTCTATTGGGAGTATATTTTCCTCTGCATCGCCTGTGATCTTCAGTCAACTGCCTGTCAAAATCGTACGGCCAGGGTTTTGCCGCTGGGGAAACTGTGGTTAGGTGCCTCTCGACAAACGGAGCCGATCGGGTCCCGGCCCGCTGCCGGGCGGGATCGGCTGCAAGACCAAGAAATATGAATCTGTTTTGGCCAGGGAGATCATGCTTCACGTGCGACGGCTGCGTAACAACCGACGGATCGTGCTTCCCGTTCTGGTCGGCGTCCTGTTGAGTGGGTTGCCGCTCGCGCCTGCCGTGGCATTTGATCTGTTCGGGTGGCTTCGCGGGGATGGCGAAGCGCCGCCGCCGCCAAGTCCGCAGGCCCTGCCGTATTCCCTCGATATCGTAGTGAGCGGGGACAACAGCGATCTCAAGCAGGTCCTGAAGGACGCCTCGACCCTTCAAAGCCTGCAATCCGATCCGCCGCCCGACGCCGCAGCGCTGGCCAGCCGCGCCGAGGCCGACCTGCCTCGCCTGATCGATGCGCTCTGGGGCGCCGGGTATTACAATGCCCGCGTCACGATCAACGTGGCGGGCGTACCGATGGTCCTGCAGGCTCCCCGGAGGGATGCCGCGACCCGTGCCGCGGCAGGCTATCTCGCGCGCGCGCTCGTGCCCGTTCAGATCGTTGCGGATCCGGGTTCGCAGTTCGCCTTGGGGGACGTTGCGGTCTTGGACGCCAGGACAGGGCGCCCCTTCACGCCGGGAGAGCTTCCACCCCGTATCGTACAGGTCAAGCCCGGAGACCCGGCGCGTTCCGCCGACATCGTCGCCGCCGAGGCGCGGATCGTCGATTACTTTCGGTCCAAGTCGCACCCCTTCGCCAAGGTCCGCCGGCAGAATCCCGTGGTCATTCATCCGGCGCAAGTGATGGATGTGAGCCTGAGCGTCGATCCTGGACCTCAGGCGGGCATCGGGGCAATTTCGATCCACGGCGCGGAGAATGTCGATCCGGCCGTAGTGCGCTCCTTCATCTATACGGAGCCGGGCGATCCCTATTCGCCTGCGGAACTCGCCTCCATGCGCAAGTCGATCTCCCAGATCGAGGCGCTGTCCTCGGTGCGCATCCGCGAAGGGGAGTCCCTGGATGCTTACGGCAATCTTCCTCTCTTCGTAGAGCTGACCGAGCGCCCCCCGCGGGTCATCGGAGCCTCGGTACAATACTCGACGACGGACGGGCCGGCGGTGCGGGCCTACTGGGCTCATCGAAACCTGTTCGGCGGCGCCGAGCGGCTGCGGCTCGAGGGCAGCGTCTTCTATCTCACCGAGGATGGCGGCCAACCCGACCGGAACCAGGATTTCTCCTGGGACAATCTCGGCGGGCGGTTCCGTGCGAGCTTCTTGAAGCCTGCCCTCTGGGGGACCCGCAACGATTGGCTGGTCGACGGCCTGGTCGAGCGCGACAGGACGGAAGGCTATACGAGCCGTCTCGCGAACGCGAGCACCGGCATCCGCCACCGCTTCAGCGAGACCTTCTCTATCCAGGGCGGCATCGAGTACGAGAAGGGGCAGGCGACGGATATTCTCGGCCAGATCGACTACACCCTCGTCGGTCTGCCCGTTTCCCTGAGCTACGACTCGACCGATAATCTCCTCAATCCCACCAAGGGCATGAGGGTGATCGCCTCCGTGGCGCCCTATCCGGAGTTCCTCGGCTCGTCGGTGCCCATGACGGTCGCGCGGGGAACCGCCTCGGCCTATTTCTCCCTCGACGAGGAAGCTCGCTACATCCTCGCCGGCCGTATCGGGCTGGGCTCCATCGTCGGCGCGGACCTCGATGAAATTCCAGCCAACCGGCGTTTCTATGCAGGCGGCGGTGGTTCGGTGCGCGGCTACCGCTATCGTTCGCTGAGCCCGACCTTCCTTGGCCAACCCATCGGCGGCCGAAGCCTGCTCGAAGCTTCGCTCGAGGCGCGCATCAAGATCACCGACACTATCGGCATCGTTCCCTTCGTGGATGCGGGGACGGCGTTCGAGTCGAGCTTCCCGGATTTCGATGAGACCATTCGCGTCGGTGCGGGTCTGGGCCTTCGCTACTACACGTCGATCGGGCCCATTCGCCTGGACGTTGCGATCCCGGTCAATCCGGGGCCCGGCGATCCGTCCTACGCCATCTACGTCGGAATCGGGCAGGCCTTCTGATGATCAAGCCAATCCGCTCCCTCGCCCTCATGTCCATCGTCCTCCTGGCCGTCGCGGCCTTCTGGCTGGTGAGCGACCGCCCGAGCCAGGCCCAGAGCGACCAGGGCATCCTGGCGAACCTGATCTCGCGCCTGCTCTCGACGCCGACCACCCGCGTCACCATCGGCAGCATCGAAGGGGCGCTGACGTCGGACGCAGTCATCCGGGATATCCGCATCGCCGACCGGGATGGTGTCTGGCTCAACCTCGATCGCGCCCGGCTGGTCTGGAGCCGCACGGCGCTGCTGCGCGGGCGCCTGCAGGTCGATGAACTCACCATCGACAAACTCCAAATTTCGCGCAGGCCGCTGCCCGCCGAGGAGGATGCGCCGGTCTCCGACGAGCCGATTCTGCCCGAGCTGCCGGTCAAGGTCGTCGTGGACCGCTTCGCCCTGCAGGAACTCGCCCTCGGCCAGCCGGTGCTCGGCACGGAGGCACGGCTTTCGGCGGCGGGTTCGGCCCAGTTGGGCGATCCGTCCGAAGGGCTCGACCTGAACTTCCAGGCGCAGCGCCTCGATGCCCCCGGCAAGCTTTCGATCGATCTCACGTACGTGCCGCAGACGAAACGGCTCGCCCTCGAACTCACGCACCAGGAGCCCGCCGGCGGTATCGCGGCCCGGCTGATGGATCTGCCAGGACTTCCGCCCGTCGACCTGAAGCTCACAGGTCAGGGCCCGATGAGCGATTTCGCCGCGAGGCTCGATTTCACCGCCGGACCGACGATCGGCGCCGCAGGCACCGCGACCGTCCGGCGCGCCACGGCCGCCTATGACGTGAACCTGGATCTCGCGGCCCGCATCGAAGGATTGCTGCCCGCGCCGGCAGCGCCGGTCTTCAGCGGAACCACCCAGCTCGTCGGCAACGTGACCGTCGGGGACGACAGCAGCCTGCGCTTCCAGCCGGTGAGCATCACGTCGAACGTCGCACGTTTCGATATGACCGGGACCGTCAGCTCCGGCCAGGTGCTCGATCTCACCCTCAATGCCCGCGCCCTGCCGACCGACGGCGCGAAGACACGCGCCGGGGAGGCGGAGATCGCGCGGTTCAGTTTCGACGGCACGGTGCAGGGGCCGTTGATGGCGCCGCGCATCAACGGCTCGCTCGATGCGGCGGAGATCAGGCTGCCGGAGGGTTCACTGGACACGCTGACGGCGCGCATAGCCATGAATCCGTCGGACGGCGCAACCCCTCCCAGCCAGTTCTCCTTTGCCATCGACGCCAATGCCGCAGGGATCCGACCGGTCGACCGCGCGCTCGCCAGGGCGATCGGACCGACGCTCTCGATCACCTCACGCGGTTCCTTCGGTCTCGACGGCATTGCCAATGTAGAGACGGCGCGCATCGAGACCTCCACGGCACAGGCGAGCTTCACGGGCCGCGTGGGAGGCACCGTTCTCGACGGTACCCTCGATGCCCGCATCCTGGCGCTGGCACCCTTCTCCGGGCTTGCGGGCCGGCCGTTGCAGGGAGCCGCAACCCTGACTGCGAAATTGTCGGGCAATCCGCGTCGCTACGACATGGCGGCGGTGCTCGACGCCCGCCTGCGGGAGCTCTCGACGGGCACGCCGGCAGTCGATGGGCTCCTCGGACGCAATGTCACGGCGGCGGGCACCTTGCGGCGCATCCCCAACGGCTACGCGTTCGAGAACCTCCGCGTGGACGGGGCCCATCTGGACGCCCGTGTCGACGGACGGGCCACGCAGTTCGCAGCCGATCTCGGCCTTGACATTACCATCGACGAGTTGAGGCGCGTCGATCCGCGCATCACCGGGGGGCGGGCGAATGTCACGGCTCGCCTCGGGGGCTCGCTCGAAAAGCCGGACATCAAGGGCGTTGCGACGCTCACCGATGCGCGCGCCCTCAACAGATCCATTCCTCGGCTCGCGATCAATCTCGACGCCAAGGACGTTACGGGCGCGCTCGACGCAGCGCTCACCCTCGACGGGCAAGTGGATGGGAAACCCGCGACGGGCTCTCTCCATCTCGCCAGGCCTACAGATGGTGGGTGGCTCCTCGACCAGCTCGATATCGTTATCGGGTCGGTTGCGCTGAAGGGGAATCTTCGCCTCGGTAACGACCAATTGGCGCAGGGTGACATTTCCCTGTCCGGCAGCAATTTCGACGATCTCTCGCCCCTTGTGCTCACGAAGCTCGATGGAGCCCTCGATGCCGTCGTCTCGCTGAGCGCGCGCGACGGCGGTCAGGATGCACGGATCACGGCACAGGGCGCGCGCTTTGCCGTGGCGGACATTTCGGTGCGGGACTTCGATGCGCGGCTCACCCTCCAGGATCTCTACCGCCGTCCCATGATCGACGGCACCGTCTCTGCCGAGGCGCTGACCGCCGCGGGGCAGACCTACAGGACCGTGCGTTTCGTGGCGAACGGCACACCTGCCGCGTCGCAATTCACGGCCTCCGCCGTGGGGCAGGGGTTCAACCTCGATGCGCAGGGACGTGTCGTTCCAGGCGATGCGACGCGGATCGAGCTTGCGAGCTTCACGGCCCGTCGCGGCAACCGTCGTCTGGCTCTCGCGCAGCCCGCGGCTATCACGCTGCAGAACGGTGCCGTCACCTTGTCCAATCTCGTGATCGCGGCGGACCAGGGGCGCATCACCGTCAACGGTACCGTTGCCGACAGGCTCGATCTCACCGTCGATGTCCGCAGCCTGCCGCTTCAGGTGGCGGACATCGTGGTGCCCAATCTCGGTCTCGCCGGTACGGTCAACGGAAACGCGTCCATCGGCGGAACGGCGTCAAATCCTAGCGGAAACTACCGCGTCGCCGTCTCGGGCCTTGCCACGGCGGAAACCCGCCGAGCGGGCCTGCCCGCGCTCAACATCGACGCGCAGGGACGACTGGCCGATCAACGGGCCGGTATCGACGCGAGGATCGCCATTGGACGTGGCGGAACCTTGCAGGTAACGGGAAGCGTGCCTCTCAGCCCGGCCGAGGACCTTGCGCTCCGGGTGTCGGGCCGCACCGATCTCACCATCGCCAATTCGTTCCTGTCCACATCCGGTCAGCGCCTGACGGGAGCTGCCAATCTCGACCTGTCGATTGCCGGCAGACTCGCGGATCCGCGCATCGAAGGCAGCGTCACGCTCGCCAATGGCAGCTTCACCGACTCGCTGCAGGGTGTTCGGCTCACCGGCATCGCCGGCCGGTTCGTCGCGCGCGGGAAGACGCTCACCATCGAGAATCTGACCGCACAGACTCCGAGCGGCGGCTCCCTTGCGGCTCGCGGCGAGGTGACGATTGATCCGGTCGCAGGACTGCCGGGCGAGATCCGCATCACGGGCAATCGCGCGCAGCTCGTTTCCAACGAGACCGTCGATGCGACCGCCGATCTGGATCTGACCCTTTCAGGCCCGCTCATGAGCAGGCCGCGCGCGGCGGGGCGCATCAACATCATCTCGATGAATGTCTCGGTGCCGGACCGGCTGCCGACTACCTTGAGGCCGCTCCCCGGCACAAAGCATGTGCGGCCCACACCGACCGCGGCCGCGCGGCTTGCGCTCGCGCAGCGGCGGCAATCCGCTTCTGCGCGGGGCACCCCGTTCCGGGCGGAACTCGATCTGACGCTGACGGCGCAGAACCGGATCTTCGTGCGCGGGCGCGGCATCAATGCCGAACTTGGCGGCGATCTGCGGCTTCAGGGGACGACACAGGATCCCGTCGCCATCGGGGCTTTCGAGCTCCGGCGCGGGCGCTTCGACATCCTTGGCAAAAGGCTCGATTTCGTGCGCGGGCGGCTCGATTTTACCGGCGACCTCACGCCATCGCTCGACTTCCTGGCGGAGACGCAGGCCGGAGACGTGACCGCGCGCATCGGCGTGACGGGCCCGGCTTCGAGCCCGGAATTCACGTTCAGCTCCAGCCCGGATCTGCCTCAGGACGAGGTTCTCTCCCGCATCCTGTTCCAGCGGCCGTCGGGTGGTCTGTCGGCCGGGCAGGCGCTGCAGCTCGCGCAGGCCGTGGCGCAGCTCTCGGGCGGCTCCGGCACCGACGCATTCGAGGCGCTGCGTCGCTCGCTCGGCGTCGACAGCCTCGACATCACGGTCGGCGCCGGCGGCGGGCCGGGCGTGGGCGTCTCACGCTATATCAGCGACAATGTCCGTGTCGGCGTGAAAGCCGGCGCCCTGCCTGAGGAGAGCGGCGTAACGGTCGATGTCGACCTGACGCGGCGCCTGAAGGCGCAGGGCGAGATCAATGCCGAGGGCGGCAGCTCCGTGGGCTTGGGCTTCGAGATGGAATATTGAGGCAGTCCTCTTCCGCGTTACCGCCGGTCGAAGCGGCTGGCGATGAGATCGCCCGTGGATTGGACCACGGTGACGATCACGATCAGGACCGCGATGACGCTGACCATGACCGTGGTGTCGAAGCGCTGATAGCCGTAGCGCATGGCAAGGTCACCCAATCCGCCCGCACCGACCGCGCCGGCCATGGCCGAGGAACCGATCATCGACACCAGCGTGATGGTGAAGCCGCGAATGATGCCGGGCAGGGCTTCCGGCAGGAGTACGTGGACGATGATCTGCCAGCGGCTCGCTCCCATGGCCTGCGCGGCCTCCACGAGTCCGTGATCGACCTCCCGCAGGCTCACCTCCGCGATGCGGGCGAAGAACGGCGTCGCGGCGATGCTCAGGGGCACGACCGCGGCCCAGAGCCCGATCGACGTGCCGACGATCAGGCGCGTGAAGGGAATGAGGGCGACCAGGAGGATGATGAACGGCGTCGAGCGGAAGCCGTTGATGACGCTGCCCAGCACCCGGTTGAGGCGCGGCATCTCGTAGATGCCGCCGGCGGTGGTGGTGACGAGGACGACGGCCAGGGGGATCCCGGCCGCGAAGGCGAAGAGGCCCGCCGCGCCGACCATGGTCAGGCTCTCGAGGAACGCGTCCCAGAACATAGGGATGAAGTTGGTGGGCATGGCTGGTCTCCCGTTCCGGTTATGCGGTCCGCGATGATGCCTCGGCGGCGTTCTTCGCCTGGGCTTCGCTCTGGATGACGGCCTGGAGGACGCCCATGGGCGGCGTGCCGTTCAGCCAGTAATCGCCGATGGCGCGTTCGCGCTGAATGGCGGGATTGTGGGAGGCGAGAACCCGGGCATTGCGCCAGTAGCGGTCGAGACGGCGCGTCTCGCTCGTGGCCGAGGCGCCGCCGATCTCGAAGAGCAATGTAGTCGCTTCGAGCACCTGCTCGATTACGATCTGCTGCGCCTGGTAGGCCTTGATGTTGGCCGCCGTATAAAGCTCCGTCGCGTCCTGGCCGTTGGTAGCGGCCTGGTAGGAGGATTCAATCGCATCGGCAACGCCGTCTACCAGCGTGTCCGCTGTGAACGACAGGCTCGCGAGGCGTCCGATCACGCTCTGGACGAGCGGGTCGTGGCGCGGGTTCGACTTGCCCGGGACCGCGAAGGTCCGGGTCTTGGCGCGGGTGAATGCGATGGCGTCCTTCAGGACCGCCCGGGCGATGCCCGCAAGCGCCGCCAGATGAAACAGCTGGTAATAGGCGATGATGTAAGAGGCCTTCGGCGGCTGTTCGACGGAGACCCGGCGCAGGATCTGATCCTCGCGGATTGCGACCTTGTCGAACCGCGTCGTGCCGCTGCCGGTCAGACGCTGGCCGAAGCCGTCCCAATCGTCCTCGATCGTGACGCCCGGCGCCGTCGTCGGGAGAACGAGGGAGACATAGTCCGTTCCCTCCAGGGCGACCGCGACGATCCACGACGCGTAGATCGTCCCCGTGCTGTAGAACTTGTAGCCGTCGAGGAGCCAGTGATCGCCGTTCTTCGTGAGGGTCACGGTCGTCTCGGTGCCCTCCGTCTTCTCGGCCATGGCGGCGCCAAAAAGGGCACCATCGACGATAAGCGAGAGCCAGCGCTGACGGTCGGCTTCGTTCTTGCCGTTCAGGCGCTCCTCGACGAAGGCGAAATGGGCGCGGAAGATCTGGGGCAGGTTGGAATCGGCCTCGCCCAGTTCGATGAGAAGCCGGAACGTCTGGGGCAGGCTGGCGCCGAGGCCGCCATAGGCCTGCGGAATGCGTAAAGCTCCAAAGCCCGCGTCGCGTAGCCAGGAAACGGCCTCGACGGCCAATGTCCGCGACTGCTCGCGCGCGACGGCACCCTCGGCGATCTTCGCGAAGATCGGCCGGAAGCGCTGCGCCAGTTCCTCGTAGGAGATCGGCGGATCGAAGCGGTGCAGGGCGCTGCCCGCGCCGATGTGTGGGTCTGGTGTGAAAAGGCTCGTGGCGGCTGACATCGTTCGTTCCGTCGCAATGGAAAAGGATCAGGCGATTTTTCGCGCAGGCGCAGGCTGCGCCGCGTCCGCGCGGTAGCGAGCTCCCCAATGTTCTGACGGGAGACGGTTGCGGCCTTCGCCGAACAGCTTTTCGCGCAGGGTCCCGTCCGCATAATCGGCCTTGAACAGGCCCCGCTCCTGGAGCGCAGGAACGACGAGATCGACGAAGTCGGCGAGGCTTTCCGGCGCGACCGTGCGCGGCAGGTTGATGCCGTCGATATCGGCAGTCTCGACCCATGAGGCGATATGGTCGGCGATCTGCTCGGGCGTGCCGACGAACGGCTTCTGCCGGCTGCCGAGGATCATCTGGTCGATCAGCTTGCGAACGGTCCAGACTGTGCCGGCGCTGCGCTTGGTGATGGCTTCCAGGGTCGAGTTGTTGGCGTTATTTTTCTCGTACTGGATCGGCTCGTCGAGATCGTATTTCGCGAAGTCCACGCCCGACGAACTCGAGAAATGGGCCAGCGCGCCTTCCACGCTCGCGTGGCGGCGATACTCTTCCAGCTTGTCCTGCGCTTCCTTCTCCGTGCGGCCGACCACGAGGCTCATGCCGACGAAGACCTTCACGTCATGGGGATTGCGCCCATGGCTTGCCGCGCGGGCTCTGATGTCCGCGATGATGTCTTTTGCGACACCTGGGTTGGGGCCGCCCGTGAACACGCATTCGGCGTGCCTCGCGGCGAACTCGCGCCCGCGCGTCGAAGATCCGGCCTGATAGAGAACGGGCGTGCGCTGAGGCGACGGTTCGCTCAGGTGAATGGCATCGATCTGGTAATAGGGCCCGTCGTGCTTGATGGCCCTGACCTTGTCCGGGCGCGCATAGATGCCGTTGGCACGGTCGCGGATGACCGCATCGTCGTCCCAGCTGCCTTCCCAGAGCTTGTAGAGCACGTCGAGGTAGTCGTCGGCGATGTCGTAGCGATGATCGTGATCGAGCTGCTCGGACAGTCCCATGCCGCGCGCCGCGCTGTCGAGATAGCCCGTCACGATGTTCCAGCCGATGCGGCCGTTCGTGAGATGATCGAGCGTCGACATGCGCCGCGCGTGCAGATAGGGCTGCTCATAGGTGGTGTTGACGGTCACGCCGAAACCGAGATGCTTCGTGGCATGGGCCATGGCCGGCACGACGAGCATCGGATCGTTGACGGGCACCTGCACGCCGGCCGCGATGGCGGTCTCGGGGCCGCCCTTGTAGACATCGTAGACGCCCACGATGTCGGCGAGAAAGATGCCGTCGAGCTTGCCCCGCTCGGCGATCTTCGCGAGGTTCACCCAGTAATCCAGGCTCGTATAGGACGGAGATTGATCGCGCGGGTGGGTCCACATTCCATGATTGATGTGGCCCACGCAGTTCATGTCGAAGGCGTAGATATTGATCTTCTTGGTCATGGCCTCACCCGGCTCGATCGTCAGTTGATGGTTAGAGCAGCGAACGCAAAAGTGGGAACCGGTTTTGCGTGCAAAGATGCGGGAAGACAAAAACTTGGAGCATCGGACGTGAGTTCGAAATCACGCCCGATGCTCTAGTTCGTCGGATTGGCGGCGGTTTCCTTCGGGAGATCCCACGCAGGAACGGTCATGTCGCCGAAATGCTTCTTGAGGATGGCTTTGACCTCGGGCGAGTTCTGATAGATCGAGACGAACTTCTTGATCCGTGGATTCTCGGCGTCTTCCGCGCGCACCACCCACTGGATGGCGAAGCGCTTCTGGACATTGTCGAAGATCAAGGCCGAGTTCGGGTCGATGTCGTATTGCTTGAGGGTCGCGGGATAACCCTGTCCGAGATCCACGTCGTCGAGGGCGGTCGGCAGTTGCTGGGCGACGAGTTCGGTGATCTTGATGTTCTTCGGATTGGATACGATGTCGGCCACGGTGGCCTTGTAGTCCAGACCTTCCTTCAGCTTGATCAGCCCGACCCGTTCGAGGAGAACGAGGCCGCGACCGCCGTTCACCGGATCGTTGGCGATGGCGACCTTCGCGCCGTTGGGAAGATCCGTGATGCTTTTGTACTTCTTCGAGTAGAGGCCGACCTTGGACATCGTCCCCACGCCGATGGACACGAAATCATAGCCGCGGGCCTTCTTCGCATCCTCCAGGAAGGGGATGTGCTGGAAGTAGTTGGCGTCGATGTCCTTGTTCACGAGAGCGGCATTGGGCGTGATCCAGTCGGTGAACTCGATCACCTTCACGTCGAGTCCCTGCTCCTTGGCTTCCTTGGCCGCCTGGTGGACCGCATCGGCCGAGAGGCCCGAACTGATGCCGATCTTCAGGGGCGGTTCCGCGAAGGCCGGCGCCGACACGAGAGCCCAGGCGGACGCGGCGAGAAGGGTCAGGAGCGGCAGGGACTTTGATCTTGATCGGCGATGGCTCCAGGAGGAGAAAGCATTGATCGGCATCGAACGGGACCTCGGGTTTGTAAGAAAAAGGACGTCAAGTTGCCTGTCTCCGACAAGCCAATGAAGCTTTGCGGCCCTCGCTGTGCCGGTTCATGAGCTTTGACATCTTTGAAGATCCGCCTCGTTGAAAGCCGATACTTCCCTATGCTGATGCAAACGACCCATGTCGCATTTCGGAGACTTGACGAAATGGTGCCCAGCGAACGGGTCCGGGTCAATTAGATTGTTCTTTTTTTAGAACGAGGATGCAAAGAAAAAACTTCTTTCTGCTCTGGTGCGGGCAGGCGAAAAATTCTTCTGTACGGGAATGTGCCGAGAGACAAAGCTTTTCGAGGGTCGTTAGACTGCAGTTCATCCTGGGCTCCGACGAAGAAGGTGTTCGTGCGGCTTGACCTTGTTCTATATAAAGAACATAAAAGAGGTCGCGAAACGGCGCGTAGGAAAGTCGATGGACGCAATCGATGCCAAAATCCTGAAATTTCTGCAGGAGGACGCCAGCATCTCCGTGGCGGAGCTCGCCCAGCGCGTGAACCTGTCCCAGACGCCCTGCTGGAAGCGGATCCAGCGGCTGGAATCCTCAGGTGTCATTCAGCGGCGCGTGGCCTTGGTCGATCCGGACAAGATCGGCCTCAGCCTGACGGCCTTCGTGGCCGTGGAGGCCTACGACCATTCCGAGACCTGGATGCAGCAATTCGCAGAGTTCGTCTCCGGCATTCCGGAGGTGATGGAAATCTACCGCATGGCCGGCGACGTGGACTACATCCTGCGCGTCGTCGTGCCCGACATGGCGGCCTACGACAGTTTTTATAAGCAGTTGGTGAAGGCCATCCCGCTCAAGAACGTCACGTCGCGCTTTGCGATGGAGCGGATCAAGTCCACGACGGCATTCGTGCTGCGGTCGTGAGGGTGGCTTTGAGAATGTTCAGGCTCTTCCCTTTCACGTCATCACCGGCCTTGTGCCGGTGATCCCGATTGCATGAAGCGTCGCACCCTTCCGATCGGGATGGCCGGGACAAGCCCGGCCATGACGTGAGGGTGTCATTCCTCAGCACTCTCTCATGAACTGAACAGCTCCGGGTTTTCGGCCTCCACGCGCGGCAGGGCGCGCAGGATCTCCGTGAGATGCCGGCGCATGGCTTCTGCGGCCGCTTCCTCGTCGCGGCTGTCGATGGCTGTCATGATGGCGCGGTGCTGGTCGATCAGGGGCAGCATTGCCTCCGGGCTGGGGATCGTCAGCTGGCACACCCGGTCCATATGGGCCTTGATGTCCTGAACGGCCTCCCAGGCGAGGGGGCATCCGGCGCCTTCTGCCAGCGCTATGTGGAACAGCTCGTCGTAGCGCTGGAAGGCGTCGTGGTCGTTGCGGCGGGCGGCCTGTTCCTGCATCTCGAGGAGATCGTCGATCCGCTCCCGGCTCTGCTGATCGAAGGATGAGCAGGCACGGCGCACGACCGCTGTCTCGATCGCCTCCCGGACGAACCGCGCTTCCATCATCTTGCGCACCGAAATCTTCACGACCGTGGTGCCGCGCTGCGGCTGGATTTCCACGAGGCGGGTCCTGGCGAGGCCGATCAGCGCCTCGCGCACCGGCTGGCGCGAGACCCCGTGGCGCTCGGCGATGTCCTGCTCGGAGAGCCGGCTTCCGGGCGGAAGCTCCAGGGCAATAATCAGGCGACGCAGCTCGCTCTCGATGCGTTGGGCTGCGGAGCCTTGGCCGACAGGAAAGGGCGTGTTCACGGCAATCTCATTCTTTTGGCGGGTTGCGTAACATATAAGTGCATACTACCATACAATCGTCGACCAGGTAAGCCGCGGCAAGCGGCGCCCGGTCCGGATCGATGAGTCGCACGGGCTCGATGCGCAGGGCAAGCCGGTCAAAGGCTTGATCTGAAACAATAATGCACCTGAGGAAGCCTTAAGGAGGAAGATCATGTTTACCAGGAGAACCCTTGCCGCCACCGCGCTCGGCGTGTGGGCGGCTTTCATGAGCGGCACGGCCGGCGCCCAGACGACGCTGCGCTCGGCCGACATTCATCCGGACGGATACCCCACCGTCGAAGCCGTGAAGTATTTCGGCTCCCAGCTCGAAAAGAAGACCAACGGCCGGTACAAGGTGCAGGTGTTCCACTCCGCCCAGCTCGGCCAGGAAAAGGACACCATCGAGCAGACCCGGTTCGGCGTGATCGACCTGAACCGGATCAACATGGGGCCGTTCAACAACCTGATTCCCGAGACGCTGGTCCCGTCGCTGCCCTTCATCTTCCGCTCGGTCGACCACATGCGCAAGACCATGGACGGCCCCGTCGGCGACCAGATCCTCAAAGCCTTCGAGCCGCACGGCCTCGTGGCGCTCGCCTTCTACGATTCGGGCGCGCGCTCGTTCTACAATTCCAAGCGTCCCATCAACACGCCGGCCGACCTCAAGGGCATGAAGGTGCGCGTGATCCAGTCGGATCTCTTCCTCGACATGGTGAATGCGCTCGGCGCCAACGCGACGCCGATGCCGCCAGGCGAGGTCTATTCCGCGCTTCAGACCGGCGTGGTGGACGGCGCCGAGAACAACTGGCCGAGCTACGATTCCTTCCGCCACTTCGAGGTGGCGAAGTTCTACTCGCTGACCGAGCATTCCATGTCGCCGGAAGTGCTGGTGATGTCGAAGAAGAGCTTCGACAAGCTTTCTCCGGAAGACCAGAAGGCCGTGCGCGAGACGGCGAAGGAATCCGTCGTGAAGATGCGCGAGCTCTGGGAGGCGCGCGAGAAGGAAGCCGAAAAGAAGATCCGGGCGAGCGGCAGCCAGATCAACAACGTCGACAAGCAGCCCTTCATCGACGCCATGAAGCCTGTCTACGAGAAATACGCCAAGGACGCGAAGGTGAAGGAGCTGGTCTCCCGCATCCAGGCGATGAACTGAGCCTCGTCATACTGACGCCGGCGGACCGGCTGGCGCATCGTGCGGAAAAGTGGAAACCGGTTTTCCGCACGAACGATGCGCCTCTTGATAAAGGAGCATCGGATGGATTCTGAAAGTGTATTCCACTTTCAGGTCCCATGCTCAGACCGGTCCGTCTCTTGCTCCACCGGAGACCCTTACCGATGCGCGCTGAACTTGCCGCGCTATCCCGCATCCTCGCCGTCGTGAATCGGGCGGCTCTCTGGATCGCCGGGATCGGCCTCGTGTTCATGACCCTCTTCGTCGCCTGGCAGGTGTTCGGCCGTTACGTGCTGAACCAGTCGCCGAGCTGGACGGAGCCCGCCTCCCTGCTGCTCATGAGCTGGTTCATCCTGCTTGGCTCCGCCGTGGGCGTGCGCGAGGGCAACCATCTCGGCTTCGAGATTGCCCTTCATTATGCCCCGCACGGCCTGCGCCAGATCATGCTCGCCGTCACCGAGGTGCTGGTGATGCTCTTCGGCATCGCCATGGCGTGGTACGGCACCTCGCTGGCGGTGGAAACCTGGTCGGCCCTGATGCCGGGTCTGCCGATCCCGCAGGGATTCGACTATGTTCCCCTCGCGGTCGGCGGCGTCTTGATTGCTTTGTTTTCCCTGGAAAAGCTTGTTCGCCTTCTTCTTGCCGGGGAGGACGTGCCCCTGGTGCGCGCGGACGAGCCTCATCTCGTTGCCGTGAAGGAGTGATGACATGGAGATGTGGGTTCTCTTCGGCGTCTTCACGCTCCTGCTCATCATCGGAACGCCGGTGGCGTTCTGTCTCGGAATCGCGTCGCTGGCGACCGTGCTCTATATGCAGCTGCCGCCGGTTGTGGTGTTCCAGCAGCTCAATTCAGGCATGAACGCCTTCGCCATGATGGCAATCCCGTTCTTCATCTATGCGGGCGACCTGATGATGCGCGGCGGCATCGCAGACCGCCTGATCCGGCTGGCCGCCGGTTTCGTCGGGCATCTGCGCGGCGGCCTGGGCCAGGTGAACGTGGTCGCCTCGACGCTCTTCGGCGGCATTTCCGGCTCGGCCGTCGCCGACGCCTCGGCCATCGGCGGAATCATGATCCCGCAGATGGAGAAGCGGGGCTACGCCAAGGATTACAGCGTCAACGTGACGGTGAACTCCGCCATCATCGCGCTGATGATCCCGCCGTCCCACAACATGATCATCTATTCGATCGCGGCCGGCGGCACGATCTCGGTGGCGGATCTTTTCACCGCAGGAATCGTGCCCGGGATCCTTCTGGCGATGGCGCTGATGATCGCCGCCTACGTGGTGGCCGTGCGTCGCGGCTATCCGGCGGACCCGTTCCCGGGCTTCCGGATGCTGGCCTATTTCTTCGTCTCGGCCGTGCCGGGCATCCTGCTGATCTTCATCATTTTCGGGGGCGTCCGCTCAGGCGTCTTCACGGCGGCGGAGAGTTCCTGCATCGCGGTCGTCTATGCGCTGCTCGTCACGCTCTTCGTCTATCGCGAACTGAACTGGGAGAGCTTCGTCGAGGCGACGCTGGGAGCCGTGCGCACCACTGCCATGGTCCTGCTCGTCATCGGCACGGCCAGCGCCTTCGGCTGGCTCATGGCCTTCCTGCAGGTGCCGCAGGCGACGATCGCGCTCATGAAGAGCGTGTCGGACAATCCCATCGTGGTGCTTTTGCTCATCAACGTCATCCTGCTGGTGCTCGGCACCTTCATGGACATGGCTCCGATGATCATCATCTGCACGCCGATTTTCCTGCCCGTGATCAAGGCCTTCGGCATCGACCCGGTGCATTTCGGCGTGATCCTGATCCTCAATGCCGGCATCGGCCTCAACACGCCGCCGGTCGGCTCGGTGCTCTTCGTCGGATGCGCGGTGGGCAAGATCACCATCGGCGAGGCCATGAAGACCATCTGGCCGTTCCTGGGCGCCAGCGTCTTCGTCCTGCTGCTCGTCACCTACATCCCCGGCCTGTCGCTCTGGCTGCCGGCCCTGTTCCGCTGATTTTAGAATTCAAGAGGTAATGATGACCATCGACATCCGGCAGGTATGCCATCCCGAGGCGGTCCGCCATTTCAGTGCGGCCGAATTGCGCCGGCACTTCCTGATCGAGACACTGTTCGTTCCCGGCGAGGTCAAACTGACCTACAGCCATATCGACCGGCTGGTGGTCGGCGGCGCGACGCCGACGGCGGGAGCGATCAGGCTGGAAACGCACAAGCAGATCGGCTCGCCGAACTTCCTCGACCGCCGCGAGCTCGGCGTCGTCAATCTCGGCGGGGCAGGGCGCGTCCATACGGATGGCGAGGTCCACAATCTCGATCCCCGCGATGCCCTCTACATCGCCATGGGCACGAAGGACGTGCACTTCGAGAGCCTCGACGAGAGCCATCCGGCGAAGTTCTATCTCGTGAGCACGCCGGCTCATGCCCGTTTCGAGACCGTGAAGATCGGTCTCGACCGCGCCCGCCGAGTCGATCTGGGCGACGCGGCGAACGGCAACGTCCGCACGATCTTCCAGATGATCCATCCGGAGGTGTGCCGCTCGGCGCAGCTCGTTCTCGGCATGACGCAGCTGAAGCCCGGCAGCATGTGGAATACCATGCCGGCTCACCTGCATGACCGCCGCTCCGAGGTCTACGTCTATTTCGACATGCAGCCCGACACGCGCGTGTTCCACTTCATGGGAGAGCCCGACGAGACGAAGCATCTCGTGGTCGCCAACGAGCAGGCGATCCTGTCCCCCGGCTGGTCGATCCACTCCGGTGTCGGCACCAGCAACTACACCTTCGTCTGGGCCATGGGCGGCGACAACCAGGATTTTACCGACATGGACATGGTGCCCATGGATGCGCTGCGGTGAGGATCGGGCGATGACTTATTCCATCGATCTCGCCGGCAAGACGGCGGTCGTGACCGGGGCCAATACCGGGCTCGGTCAGGCTATCGCCAAGGCGCTGGCGCAGGCGGGCGCTTCCATCGTGGCCGTCGGCCGCTCGGCGATGGACGAGACCGAGCGCCTGTGCCGCGAGGCGGGTGCGGGCTTCCATTCCGTGCAGGCGGATCTGTCGAGCCTCGAGCCCATCGAGCGCATCGTCACCGAGACGACGTCGATCAACGGCCGGATCGACATCCTCGTCAACAATGCCGGCATCATCCGCCGCGCGGATGCCATCGACTTCACGGAACGGGATTGGGACGACGTGATGAACGTCAATCTCAAGTCCACCTTCTTCCTGTCCCAGGCGGCGGCCCGCACCATGCTGGCGGACGGGCGCGGCGGCAAGATCATCAACATCGCCTCGCTCCTCTCGTTCCAGGGTGGCATCCGCATTCCATCCTACACCGCGAGCAAGAGCGGGCTGGCCGGTCTTACACGGCTGCTCGCCTGTGAGTGGGCGGGGAAAGGCATCAACGTGAATGCCATCGCGCCGGGCTATTTCGTGACCAACAATACGGAGGCGCTCCGCAACGATCCGAAGCGCAGCGCCGAAATTCTCGGGCGCATCCCGGCCGGGCGCTGGGGCGACCCGACGGATCTCGGCGGCGCCGCCGTCTTCCTGGCATCACCAGCCGCAAACTACATTCACGGCGTCGTTCTGCCGGTGGATGGTGGATGGCTCGCCCGTTGAGACCTTTCTGGAGGAACCATGAACCGCATCAATGAACCTTTTGCCTTCGACAGCAAGATCGACTGGGAGCCGGCAGGCGAGGGCATCCGCCGCAAGATCCTCACCTTTAATTCCGAGGTGATGATGGTGCGTGTGGATTTCCAGGCCGGGGCCGTCGGCACGCCGCATTCGCACCCGCATATCCAGTGCAGTCTCGTCGAGGCCGGTGTCTTCGACGTGACGATTGCCGGACGGACCGAGCGGCTCAAGCAGGGCGACAGCTTCCTCGTGCCTCCTAATGCGGTCCATGGGGCCGTCGCGGTGGAAGCCGGCGTGCTTCTCGACGTCTTCACCCCGATGCGCGAGGATTTCGTCTGACCTGACGCCTGCAACCTACAATCAATTTATGCCTCAAGCCGCACCATGATTGGTTGCGGCTTGATTGCTATTGGACTGATCGGCCTTTGCTGCGCTGGCGTGTCCGATCAACAGGCTCTGCGGCCAGGAAACCCGCTTTCACACGTCTGCGGTCGCATGCGCTGTGGCCTGCCCGCGACAGGACATTTCGCGTTAACCGATCCATGGCGAAATTTGCTCCGGCCCGGAACTCTGCCCCTTGAAAAACGTTAAGGTGGGTCGAATTCCATCTGAAGACGAACAAAGTAGCTTTTGGAATGTCGGCACAAGGGGGCCAGGCGTGGGTTGCGCCTGGAACAGCGTAACGGGGGCCTTTATGTCACAAGTCGAAACCGCCACTTCGCAGCTTGATCCCAGGCTGCTCCTCAAAACATTGCGAGCCCTCAGAAAAGGCGATTTCTCCGCCCGTCTGCCGTCGGACCTGACCGGCATCGACGGCGAAATCGCCGAGGCGTTCAACGACATAGCAGACCTGAACCACGGTCTCGCGCAGGAACTGGAACGCGTCGCGAAGGTGGTCGGCAAGGAGGGGCGGATCGAGGAGCGTGGGCGCCTTGCAGGGGCGACCGGCTGCTGGAGCGAGTGCGTCGACTCCGTGAATGCCATGATCGGCGACATCGTTCAGCCGACCATCGAGGTGGCGAGGGTCATCGGCGCCGTGGCGAAGGGCGACCTGAGCCAGACGATCGACCTCGCGACCGACGGGCGCCCCCTGCGCGGCGAGTTCCTGCGGATCGGCAAAGTGGTCAACACCATGGTGGGCCAGCTCGGCAGTTTCGCCTCGGAGGTGACCCGCGTGGCCCGTGAGGTGGGATCGGAAGGCAAGCTCGGCGGTCAGGCGAAGGTCAAGGGCGTCGCCGGCACCTGGAAGGATCTGACCGAGAACGTGAACCTGATGGCGGCCAATCTGACCGGTCAGGTGCGTAACATCGCCGAGGTCACGACGGCGGTCGCGAACGGCGACCTGTCCAAGAAAATCACCGTCGACGTGAAGGGCGAGATCCTGGAGCTGAAGGACACCATCAACACCATGGTGGACCAGCTGAACTCCTTTGCCTCGGAAGTGACCCGCGTGGCGAAGGAAGTCGGATCGGAAGGCAAGCTTGGCGGGCAGGCGCAGGTGCGCGGCGTCGGCGGCGTCTGGAAGGACCTGACCGACAACGTGAATATGATGGCCGCGAACCTCACCGGTCAGGTGCGTAACATCGCGGAAGTCACCACGGCGGTTGCCCGCGGCGATCTGTCGAAGAAGATTACCGTCGACGTGAAAGGCGAAATTCTGGCCCTCAAATCCACCATCAACACGATGGTGGACCAGCTCAACTCCTTCGCCTCGGAAGTGACGCGCGTCGCCAAGGAAGTGGGCTCGGAAGGAAAGCTTGGCGGTCAGGCTCAGGTGGAGGGAGTCGGCGGCGTCTGGCGCGACCTCACCGAGAACGTGAACATGATGGGCTCGAACCTCACGGCGCAGGTTCGCAATATCGCCGAGGTGACGACCGCTGTCGCGAACGGCGATCTGTCCAAGAAAATCACCGTGGAGGTGAAGGGCGAAATCCTGGAGCTGAAGAACACCATCAACACCATGGTGGACCAGCTCAATTCCTTCGCGTCCGAAGTGACCCGCGTGGCGAAGGAGGTCGGATCGGAAGGCAAGCTCGGCGGGCAGGCGCAGGTGCGTGGCGTAGCGGGAACCTGGAAGGACCTCACCGACAACGTGAATCTGATGGCGGCGAACCTCACCGGTCAGGTGCGTAACATCGCCGAGGTGACGACCGCCGTCGCGAACGGCGACTTGTCCAAGAAGATCACCGTGGAAGTCCGGGGCGAAATCCTGGAACTGAAGTCCACCATCAACACCATGGTGGATCAGCTGAACTCCTTCGCCGGCGAGGTGACGCGCGTGGCGAAGGAGGTGGGTTCCGAAGGCAAGCTCGGCGGCCAAGCGCGCGTGGAGGGCGTTGCCGGCACCTGGAAGGATTTGACCGACAACGTGAACCTGATGGCGGCCAATCTGACCGGTCAGGTGCGTAACATCGCCGAAGTCACGACCGCCGTCGCCAACGGCGACCTGTCGAAGAAGATCACCGTGGATGTGCGCGGCGAAATCCTCGAGCTGAAATCGACCATCAACACCATGGTGGACCAGCTCAACTCCTTCGCGGGCGAGGTGACGCGCGTGGCGCGCGAAGTGGGCACGGAAGGAAAACTCGGCGGTCAGGCACAGGTGCGCGGTGTGGCCGGTGTCTGGAAGGATTTGACCGACAACGTCAACATGATGGCCGCGAACCTCACCGGTCAGGTGCGTAACATCGCGGAGGTCACCACGGCGGTCGCGAATGGCGACCTTTCGAAAAAGATCACCGTCGCGGTCGAAGGCGAGATTCTGGAGTTGAAATCGACGATCAACACGATGGTCGATCAGCTCAACTCCTTCGCCGGCGAGGTGACCCGCGTGGCGCGCGAGGTGGGCACCGAGGGTAAACTGGGTGGTCAGGCACAGGTGCGTGGCGTCGGCGGCGTCTGGAAGGATTTGACCGACAACGTCAACATGATGGCCGCGAACCTCACGGGTCAGGTGCGTAATATCGCCGAAGTCACGACCGCCGTCGCAAACGGCGACCTGTCGAAGAAGATCACCGTGGATGTGCGCGGCGAAATCCTCGAGCTGAAATCGACCATCAACACCATGGTGGACCAGCTCAACTCCTTCGCGTCCGAAGTGACGCGCGTGGCGCGTGAAGTGGGCATCGAAGGAAAGCTCGGCGGTCAGGCGCAGGTGCGCGGTGTGGCCGGCACCTGGAAGGACCTGACCGACAACGTGAACATGATGGCGAACAACCTCACCGGTCAGGTGCGCGGCATCGCCAGCGTGGTGACGGCGGTCGCCGAGGGTGACCTCAAGCGCAAGCTCGTCGTGGATGCCAAGGGCGAAATCGCCGCACTCGCCGAGACCATCAACGAGATGATCGACACGCTCGCCACCTTCGCCGACCAGGTGACGAACGTCGCCCGCGAAGTGGGCGTGGAGGGCAAGCTCGGCGGACAGGCGAGGGTGCCCGGCGCCGCGGGCCTGTGGCGCGATCTCACCGACAACGTGAACCAGCTTGCGGCCAACCTGACCACGCAGGTGCGTGCCATCGCGGACGTGGCCACCGCCGTGACCAAGGGCGACCTCACCCGGTCGATTTCGGTCGAGGCCTCGGGCGAGCTGGCCTCGCTCAAGGACAACGTGAACGAGATGATCCGCAACTTGCGCGACACGACGCTCAAGAACGCGGAGCAGGATTGGCTGAAGACCAATCTCGCCAAATTCACCCGCATGCTTCAGGGCGAGCGCGACCTCACCACCGTGTCCAACTTGATCCTGTCGGAGATCGCCCCGCTGGTGAATGCTCAGCAGGGCGTGTTCTACACGATGGAAAACGACGGAAACGAGCCGATCCTCGACATGGTGGCGTCCTACGCCTTCACGGAGAGGAAGCATCTCAACAACCGCTTCCGCCTGCGTGAGGGACTCGTTGGGCAGGTCGCCTACGAGAAGAAGCGGATCCTCCTTACCAACGTGCCGGGCGACTACATCACCATCAGCTCGGCTCTCGGCGAGGCGCCGCCCCTCAACATCATCGTGCTGCCCGTCCTGTTCGAGCAGGAGGTGAAGGCGGTGATCGAGCTTGCCTCCTTCAGCCGCTTCTCGGAAACGCACCAGTCGTTCCTCGAGCAGCTCACGGAATCGATCGGTATCGTTCTCAACACCATCGCGGCGAACATGCGGACGGAAGGCCTGCTGAAGCAGTCCCAGCTCCTGACGACCGAGCTGCAGAGCCAGCAGGAAGAGCTGAGAAACACCAACGACCGGCTGGAGCAGCAGGCCGCCAGCCTGCGTCAGTCCGAGGAACTTCTCCGTCAGCAGCAGGAAGCGCTGCAAAAGACGAACGAGGAGCTCGAGGACAAAGCACGGCTGCTCGAACTCCAGAAGAGGGAGGTCGAGACCAAGAACCAGGAGGTCTCCGTCGCGAAGACCGCCTTGGAGGAGAAGGCCGAACAGCTCTCGCTCACGTCCCGCTACAAGTCGCAGTTCCTGGCCAATATGAGCCACGAATTGAGGACACCGCTGAACTCGCTCCTCATCCTCTCGAAGCTCCTGACCGAGAACTCGGACGGCAACCTGACCGACAAGCAGAGGGAGTTCGCCAAGACCATCCACGCGGCCGGCTCCGATCTGCTCTCGCTCATCAACGACATTCTGGACCTGTCGAAGATCGAGTCCGGCACCGTCAGCCTGGAGGTGTCGAGCGTCGCCTTCAAGGACCTCGTCGACAACATGGAACGGACCTTCCGCCAGGTGGCGGAGGAAAGAAGGCTCGAATTCCATGTGGAGGTCGACCAGAAGCTGCCGCCGGCGATCAGGACGGATTCGAAGCGGTTGCAGCAGGTGCTGCGCAACCTGTTGTCGAACGCCTTCAAGTTCACCGAGCGCGGTGGCGTGACGCTGCAGATCGGCTCGGCCGAGGGAACGCCGCTGCGGGCCGGCAGCCAGTGGGTCGCCATCTCGGTGACTGATACCGGCATCGGCATCCCGGAGGAGAAGCAGCGCATCATCTTCGAGGCGTTCCAGCAGGCGGACGGCACCACGAGTCGGAAATACGGCGGAACCGGTCTCGGCCTGTCGATCAGCCGTGAGATCGCCCGTCTGCTCGGCGGCGAGATCGTGGTGTCGAGCACGCCGGGAAGCGGCTCGACCTTCACGCTCTTCGTTCCGGTCGAGCCGCCGGCCAGCCATGGAACGGCCGGTGCGGCATCGTCCGTGCGGCCGAACGGTGATGGAGCCGGTCAATCGACCGCGACGACGGACGAGGCTGCGGGAACGATGATCCGGCAGCCGTCGGCCGCGATGGCTCTGTCCGCTTCGCTCGACGACCGTCATGCGATCACGAGCGGAGACCGTGTCGTCCTTATCGTCGAGGATGACGCCATGTTCGCTTCGGTGTTGCTGGAGCTTGCCCGCGAGGAGGGGTTTAGGGGATTGATCGCCATGGACGGCGCCTCGGCGCTCGCCCTTGCGCATCGCTACAAGCCCCATGCGATCACGCTCGATATCGGCCTTCCCGACATGGACGGCTGGGCGCTTCTCGACCTCCTGAAGCACGATCCGCGCACCCGTCATGTGCCGATCCACGTGATTTCCGTCGACGACCAGAAGAAGCGCGGGCTCAAGGCGGGCGCCTTCGGCTTCCTGGAGAAGCCCGTCGACCGGGAAGCGCTCATGGGAGCGCTCAACCGCACGAAGGAGTTCATCGACCGGCCCGTGAAGAAGCTGCTCCTCGTCGAGGACGACGACATTCAGCGCATGAGCCTGTCCGAACTGATGAAGAGCGAGCAGGTCGACGTGACCGCCGTGGGAACGGCCGAGACGGCCCTGGAGGCCATACAGGTACGGCAGTTCGACTGCGCGGTCGTCGATCTGGGCCTGCCGGACCTCCCGGGCGGGGAGCTCATCGAGCGCATCCGCAAGACGAAGGGCGGAGAGGAACTGCCGATCGTGATCTATACCGGCCAGGACCTGACCAAGGTCGAGGAGCGTCATCTGCAGAGCATGGCGGCGACGCTCATCGTGAAGGGCGAGGGCTCGTCGGAACGCCTTCTCAACGACACGGCCCTGTTTCTGCACCGGGCGATCAGCGCCATACCCGAAGAGAAGCAGATCGTCGTCCAACACCGCACCGACGAATCGCTCGACGGCCGGAAGGTTCTGATCATCGACGACGACATGCGCAACATCTTCTCGCTGACGAGTGCGCTCGAGCAGCATGGGATCTCGGTCGTCTTCGCCGAGAACGGCCTGGAGGGCATCGAGAAGCTTCATGCCAACCCGGATGTCGACGTGGCCCTGGTCGATATCATGATGCCCGAGATGGACGGCTACGAGACCATGCGGGAAATCCGGAACATCCCGCGTTATCGCGACCTTCCCCTCGTCGCCGTGACGGCGAAGGCCATGAAAGGTGACCGGGAGAAGTGCCTCGAGGCGGGCGCGACGGACTACGTGTCGAAGCCTGTGGATGTGGATCAACTTCTGGCCGTCTTGCGCGTTCAACTCAGTCGGAGCACATATGTCCCGGACGGGGCGGTGGCTCCCAATGGTGCGGCAGAGACCGGGTTGAACTCATGACGGACGACGTACGGCGCGGGGAGCTGAGCCAGGGCCTGGATGAGTTTCATCTGGTCTCGGCCCGCCCTCCGTCAGATCCGATTCCGGCCAAGATCCTGGTGGTCGACGACGATCCGCGAAACCTGATCGCCGTCGAAGAGGTGCTGCGGTCTCCGGGCGTTGAGGTCGTGACCGCCGATTCCGGCGAGGGGGCCCTGCGCCACGTCCTGAAGGATGATTTCGCGGTCATCCTGCTCGACGTGCAGATGCCCCGCCTCGACGGCTATGAGGTTGCAAGCCTGATCAGGAACCGGCCGCGCTCCTCGCGCGTGCCGATCCTGTTCCTGACGGCGTTCAACAAGGACGACATGCACGTCTTCAAGGGGTATTCGGCCGGCGCCGTCGACTACGTCTTCAAGCCCATCGAGCCCCTGATCCTCAAATCCAAGGTCGACATCTTCGTCGACCTTTATCGCAAGACGGAAGAGATCCGTCGGCAGGCCGAGCAGGAGCGCCGCCTGCTGATGGACAACCTTCACGTCCGCAGCGAAAAGCTGAAGGCGGAACAGGCCCTGCGTCGCCGCGAGGAGCATCAATCGATCGTCCTAAAATCGCTGCCCATCGCGCTCTATACGGCCTCCGTCGAGGAGGATCATCGCCGCCTTCATTTCACCAATGAGAGTATCGAGCGCATCACGGGGTTCCGTCCGGAGGCTTTCCTGGAGCGTCCGGACTTCTGGGCCTCCCGCATCAATCCGGAAGACCGGGAGCGTGTTCTGGCCCAGCTGAGGAGATTGGAGGAAGAGGGCTCCGTCAATCTCGAGTATCGCTGGCGCTGCGCCGACGACGTCGAGAGGCATTTCCTCGACCAGACGGTTCTCATGCGCGACGAGAACGGTCACCCGCGCGAATTCTTCGGCATGTGGTTCGACATCACGGAGAGCAAGCAGATGGAGCAGAACCTGCTCCACGCCAGCAAGCTCGAGGCGGTCGGTCGTCTCACCGGCGGAATCGCGCACGACTTCAACAACATGCTGAGCGTCGTCATCGGCAATCTCGATCTCCTGAAGAAATCCATTCAGGGCAACGAGAAGGCCGAGCGCCGGGTGAGGATGGCGCTGGAAAGCGCCCAGCATTGCGCCGATCTCACCTACAGGCTCCTGACCTTCTCCCGGCGTCAGGCCCTGCAGGTTTCAACCATCGACGTCACGAGCCTGATGCCGAGCCTCCTGGAACTGATGCGCAGGACTCTGGGAGAGCAGGTCAACGCGAGCCTGCACCTGGAAGACGGCATCTGGCCGATCCAGGTCGACCGTGCGCAATTGGAGGCAGCGCTCCTGAACCTCGCCGTCAATGCCCGTGATGCCATGCCCAATGGCGGCGATCTCACGATCTGCGTCAAGAACCAGCTGGTGGAGGAGGGGAAATCCGCTCGCGGCGGCGAGTTCGTCGTGATCTCCGTGAGCGACACGGGAATCGGGATGCCGCCCGAGGTGCTGGAGAAGGTCTTCGAGCCGTTCTTCACCACGAAGGAAAGCGGAAAAGGCACCGGCCTTGGGCTCAGCATGGTCTATGGTTTCGTCCAGCAATGCCAAGGCCATGTGGAGGTCGAGAGCGAGCCGAATGCGGGCACGACGATCCGCATCTTTCTTCCCCGCTCGCATGATGCGGCGGAACGGCCGGAGGACAACCAATCGGCCATTGCCCACCCTTTCGGGAATGGCCGCATGGTGCTCGTCGTTGAGGACAACCCGGCCGTCCGTCAGGTGGCGCTGTCGACCCTGCATTCCCTCGGCTTCAAGGTCATGGAGGCCGAGACCGGTGATGAAGCGGCTCGGCTTCTGAAATCGAAGAAGGGCATCAAGCTCGTCCTCTCCGACGTCAGGATGCCGGGAGCCCTCAGCGGCATAGACCTGGCCCGGCTCATTCAGAAGGAACAGCCGGAAGTCCAGGTTCTCCTGACGACGGGATATTTCGACGGGGAAGACAAACTCGAAGATCTCAATCTTCTCTACAAGCCCTACCGGGCGAGCGACCTGGCGGAAAAGATACAATCGCTGATGAGTACGCCACAGGGCGTCGAGTTGGAGAATGCCGCCATGAGTCAGGCCGCCGCCGTCGCATAGCTCTGCTCCATCGTGGCAGGCGTTCAGAGTTCGGCCGAGAGACTGTCCCGGTCGCCGCGCCAGGCGGTATAGAAATCGCCTGTCCGGTCGAGAACGAAAACCGTCGGATTGTTCGACACGGCTGACCAGCAGGCGGCCTCGACGGCGAATTTCAATGCCTTTGCGCGAAAATAAAACGAGCCGAGATCGCGGCCGAACTGAGAGACCGTCCAACGATCGTGCTTAAATGCAACGCAGTACGCTCCGTGGGGCATGAAGCACCTCCCAAGTCGCTTTTCCAGCGCATCGTACGGCCCTGAGGCCGCCTCGAACGATGCGCTCTTCCAATGAAGTGGGCACCGTCCCCAAAAGTAGCCCGCTTTCGGTGGTCGGTGCTTTGCGAAACACAGGTGCCGTTGCTAACCATCCTGGCCGGATATGGCAACCGCGAATAGCGATTTACGATCTCAAACCTTAAGGATGGGTTGAACGATGTCTCAAAGCGAGGCCGTCACGCCCCCATCGACATAGATGATCTGGCCGTTGACGAAGCCGGAGGCGTCCGACGCGAGGAAGATGGCGGCGCCGATCAGGTCCTCCAATTCACCCCAGCGGCGGGAGGGCGTACGAGCGATGAGCCAGTCGGAAAAGGCCTTGTCGTCGACCAGGGCCTGATTGAGTTCCGTCTTGAAATAGCCGGGTCCGATGCCGTTCACCTGGAGACCGTGCTTGCCCCAATCGATGGCCATGCCCTTCGTGAGCATCTTCACGGCTCCCTTGGTGGCCGTATAGGGCGCAATCGACGGGCGGCCGAGTTCGCTCTGAACCGAGCAGATATTGATGATCTTGCCCCGGCCGCGCGGGATCATTTTCCTGGCGACGGCCTGGCTCACATAGAAGACGCTGTCGACATTCGTCGTCATCAGCTCGTGCCAGGCTTCCTCCGGATAATCCTCGAGAGGACCCCGGCGCTGCATGCCGGCATTGTTGATCAGGATGTCGATGGGGCCGATGTCGTTCTCGATCTGGTCGATGGCGGTCTTGACCGCTTTGCTGTCCGTCACGTCGAAAGGCATCTCGAACACGGATGAACCGTCGTCCCGCAAGATCCGCGCCGCTCCCGCGACCCTGTCCGGCTGGCGTCCGTTGAGGATGACGCGGGCTCCGGCGCGTCCCAGCCCTCGCGCGAGCGCAAGGCCGACCCCCGCGCTCGATCCCGTCACGAGGGCGATGCGGCCCGTCAGATCGAAGAGGTTCGCAATGTTCATCTTCATCGTGGATCCGATGCTCTAGAGAATGCGGCCGGGATTGAGGATGCCGGCGGGATCGAGCGTCTGCTTCACCTGCCTCATGAGGGCAAGCTCGGGCTCCGTGCGGCTCAAGGGAAGATAGGGGCGCTTGATGCGGCCGATGCCGTGTTCCGCAGAGATCGAGCCGCCGAGACGGGACACGAGATCGTAGACGAGATTCTGAACGCCCTTCTTGACCGCATCGTCCATGTCGCGAATGGCGACATTGATATGGATGTTGCTGTCAGCCACGTGCCCGAACACGACGTAAACGGCATCCGGCCATTGCTTCGGCATCTCCTGACGCAGGTGTGCGACGGCTTCCGTCATCCGATTGAGCGGCACGCTCACGTCGAAGCGGATTTCCTCAGGCAGGAAGCGCCCATATTCGTAAGGCGTTTCCCGATAGGCCCAGAAGCGGTTCCGGTCGGCGCGGGACTGAGCCACCACGGCGTCCTTGATGAGGCCCTGCTCGTAGAACTCTTCGAGGAGAAGGGAAAAGGCTTCCGTCCCCGCCGGGTCCGCTCCCATATCGGCCTCGATCAGGAGCGTCACGTCGTGCTCCGCCTCGAAGGCCTGCGCGAGGCCGCAGATCTCGGTTGCGACCGTCATGAATTCCCGCCACATGGCCTCGAAGACCAGCAGGCGTCCCGGATGCGCCTGCTGGAATCGGCGCAGGACAACGAGGGCATCCTCGAAGCTGCCGACCGCGCAGAGGGCCGTCTGCAGGCCCTGAGGCTTGGGATGCAGCCCGATCACGGCCCGGGTCACGATGCCGAGAGTTCCCTCGCTGCCGATGAAGAGCTGCGTCCAGTCGTATCCGGCATTGTTCTTCAGCATCTTGTTGAGGGACCGAACCACGGTGCCGTCCGCCTGGACTACTTCCAGGCCGAGAACGTTGCGTCTCGTCATGCCATAGCGCAGAACCTGATTGCCGCCGGCATTGGTCGCGATGTTGCCGCCGATGGTGCAGGTTCCCCGCGCGCCGAGATCGATCCCGCATAGGAATCCTGCCTCGTCCGCCGCCTGCTGAATGACCGCGAGGGGCGTGCCGGCAAGGGCTGTCAGCGTCGCGCTCGCGGCGTCGATCTCCTCGATGCCGTTCATCCGCTCCAGGGACAGGGCAATCTCTCCCGCTTGCGGGTGAGCGCCGCCCGCAAGGCCGGTCAATCCGCCTTGCGTGACGATGGGCTGGCGGTGCTCATGGCAGATCCTCAGGGCGGTCGAAACATCCTCCGTGGTCTGCGGCAGGATCAATGCCTGGGGAGCGACGGGCTTGAGGCCGCTGGCATCGGCATGATTGCGGGCAGGGATGTCGGATCCGATGCGGACCTGAGATCCCAGGGCTGCAACGAGGGCGTCAATCACATGGCTCATCGTATCTGACTCAATCTTCGAAGCGGTCTCGGCCTGGAGGGCAATTCATATCCGGTTCCTGAAGGATCAGGGTTCCTCGGTCAGCCGTATGATCGCATCCGGCCGCTTCCAGAGTTCCGGCAGCAGTTCGAGCCCGAGCCCCGGCTTCATGTTCACCGTGACCTCGCCTTGTGCGACGGTCGGCAGTTCCGTCACGAGTTCCGTGTACCAGCCCGTATAGAAGGCCCGGACGCTCTCCTGGATCAACGCATTGCGCGCATGGAGCGAGAAGTGGCACGACGCGGCGTAGACCACCGGGCCCGTGCAGTCATGCGGCGCGACCGGCACATGCCAGGCTTCCGCCAACGCGGCGATCTTGCGAGCCTCCGTCAGGCCTCCGCACCAGGACAGGTCGAGCATGGCGACGCCCGCGACGCCGGTTTCGAGATATTCCCGGAACGCGTGCGTGTAGGACAGGGTCTCCGACGCGCAAACCCAGGCCTTCGAATGCTGCGCGTATTCCTTGAGGTCGCCGATATTGTCGAGGCGGAAGGGATCCTCGTGCCAATAGGTGTCGAACTCGGCGAGCGCCCCGGCGAGTTTCTTGGCCATCGGCAGGCTCCACAGGGAATGGAACTCGACCATGATGTCCATCTTGTCGCCCACGGCCTTGCGGATCTTGGCGAAGGGTTCGAGCGCCGTGCGGAGCTCGTCCGGCGAGATGTCGTAGCCGTGGCTGCGTTCGGCCGCGACATCGAAGGGCCAGATCTTCATGCCCGTGATGCCCTGCTCCAGCAGCGAGTGAGCGAGTTCGTCCGCGCGATGCAGGAACGCGTCCAGGTCCTCGTAGGCACCTTCCGTCTCGCCGACGCCCCAGTTGGCGACTTTCTGCGCACGGCTGTCGCGGATGTAACGGTAGCCCGCGCAGGTGTTATAGACACGGATCCTGTCGCGGGAGCGTCCGCCGAGCATGTCGCAGACCGGCTTGCCATGCGCCTTGCCGAAGAGGTCCCACAAGGCGATGTCGACGGCCGAGTTGCCGCGTGTCTCGACGCCGGCGGAGCGCCAGCCCAGATAGTTCTGGAGATCCCGGTTGATCCCTTCGATCTGGAGAGGATCGCGCCCGATCAGCTTGGCCGCGACGGTCTCGTGAATGTATGCCTCGACGGCTGCCGCGCCCATGAAGGTTTCACCGAGGCCGACGAGGCCTCCATCCGTGTGCAGGCGGATCCAGACGATGTTCGCGAATTCCTGGAGACGGATTGTTTCGACGCCTGTGATCTTCATGGAATCCTCGTTGGGGCTGCGCTCTTGCGGCGATCGGCAGAGGCGGAAGGTTTGAAGCCGCCCGTGGGCAGGATGGAAGCTGCCGGTCCCATGATATCCACCGAAATGCTCTGCGCGAGCAGGTATTCATAAGTCTAATCTGATACAAAGATACGTTCTCAGAATGATCTCGTTTTCCCCGAGAGACGGAGTTGAGGTTTCTTCCAAGGCTCGCATAGATGCCGCCGCATGTGAAAACGCGAACGAACCGGATCGGAAAGAGCAAAACCCGTTATCCTGCATCGCAGGTTCCTCGCGAAACCGCACCATCGGCTGAATTGACACCCCCTGGGGCTGCGCCTTAGATCGACTGACATGTTTGACGTTCCCGAGGGTTGAACAGTGCCTTGGGGAGTACAGAATCATGAGCGCCGAAATGGGCGCCTACGGCAGGGAGATCGTGTGAGTAGGATTACCTCCATCTTTTTCAAAGGCCTGGAAGGACTGCTGGTTCTCCTGCTGGCCGCCATGGTCGCCATGGTCTTCGGCAACGTCGTGCTGCGCTATCTCTTTGATACGGGCATCGACGTTTCGGAAGAGCTGTCCCGCTTCTTCTTCGTCTGGCTCACGTTCATCGGCGCCGTCGTGGTGGGGCGCGAGAATGCCCATCTGGGCGTCGAGACCCTAGTGGCGCGTCTTGGCGACAATGGCCGCAAGGTCTGCATGGTCCTGTCCGACCTGTTCATCATAGGTTGCTGCGCCGTCTTCTTCTGGGGGACATGGCAGCAGGCCGAAATCAACGCCACGAATTACGCGCCCATCACCGAGATCTCGATGCTCTGGGTCTACGGCATCGGGTATTTCACAAGCATCGGATTGGGTTTGATGGCGCTCCTTCGGATTCTGCGGGTCCTCACCGGGCGTATCAGCGAGCATGAGCTCAAGACCTTTGCCGGCGACTACAGCGGCGATGAAGCCCATGCCTTGAGGGAGCGGCTCGAGTGACCATTATCGTCTTTCTCGTCTCGCTTCTCGGAGCCATGGCACTCGGCATGCCGATTGCCTTCTCCCTGATCGTCTGCGCTCTCGCGCTCATGTTCTGGCTCGGTAATTTCGACAGCCAGATCGTGGCCCAGAACATGATCATCGGGGCCGACAACTTTCAGCTTCTGGCCGTTCCGTTCTTCCTGCTGGCCGGCGAACTGATGAATGTCGGCGGCCTGTCGAAGCGCATCGTCAATTTCGCTCTGGCATGTCTCGGTCACATCCATGGTGGCCTCGGTTACGTTGCCATCGTGGCGGCGCTCATCCTCGCGGCCCTGTCCGGCTCCGCAGCCGCCGATACGGCCGCTCTTGCGGCCATTCTGATCCCGATGATGCGCAATGCCGGCTACGACATTCCGCGAGCCGCGGGCCTCATCGCGGCCGGTGGCATCATCGCCCCCGTGATCCCCCCTTCCATCGGCTTTATCGTCTTCGGTGTCGCGGCCAATGTGTCGATCTCCCAGCTCTTTCTCGCCGGTGTCGTTCCTGGTGTGATGATGGGCGTGGCGCTCGTCGTCGCCTGGGCCATCGTCAGCCGAAGAGACAAGATGAAGGCGTCGCCGCGGGCATCCATGCGCGAGAGGGGCAAGGCCTTCGTCGACGGCTTCTACGCGCTTCTCATGCCCGTGATGATCCTGGGCGGCATCAAGTGGGGCATTGTGACTCCGACCGAGGCGGCGGTGCTCGCTGCGGTCTATGCGCTCGTCATCGGCATGTTCGTCTATCGCGAGCTGAAGCCGTCGATGCTCTACGGGGTCTTCCTCACCGCTGCGAAAACGACCGCCGTGGTGATGTTCCTCGTCGCGGCGGCGCTCGTGTCGGCATGGCTCATCACCCAGGCGAACATTCCGGGTGAGATCAGCGGGCTCATCCAGCCACTGATGGGCAACAAGACCCTGCTCATGTTCGCCCTCATGTTCCTGGTCGTCATTGTCGGAACCGCTCTGGATTTCTCCCCGACGGTTCTGATCCTGACGCCGGTTCTGATGCCGATCGTGAAGCAGGCCGGCATCGATCCGGTCTATTTCGGCGTGCTGTTCATCATCAACAACGCCATCGGGTTGATCACGCCCCCGGTGGGAATCGTGCTGAACGTGGTGAGCGGCGTCGCCCGCGTGCCGATGGGCGCGGTCATTCGCGGCGTGAACCCGTTCCTGATCGCCCAGCTCATCGTGCTCTTCCTGCTCATCATCTTCCCGGATCTGGTCATGGTTCCCCTTGGCTGGTTGCGGGGGCGATGAGGAGACGGGACGTTTGAAGACTTGACAACAAGAGAGAGGAAACAACCATGAAAGCACTCAAATTCGCACTTGCCGCTGGCGTCGCCGCGACCATCATGGCGGCCGCTCCGGCCTCGGCCCAGTTCACGGAACGCAACATCCGCCTGTCCAACGGCGTGAACGAGGATCACCCGAACGGCAAAGGGGTCGAGAAGTTCCAGGCCTGCCTGACCGACAAGTCCGGCGGCAAGATCAAGGTGCAGGGCTTCTGGGGCAATGCCCTCGGGGGCGACCTCCAGGCCACGCAGGCACTTCGCTCCGGCACGCAGGAGATGGTCGTCACGTCGAGCTCGCCCCTCATCGGCATCCTGCCGGATCTCGGCGTGTTCGACCTGCCGTTCCTGTTCGCCAACAACAAGGAGGCGGATGCCGTCCTCGACGGCGAGTTCGGCAAGTACATCGACGGCAAGCTCGAGGCGGTCGGCCTCGTCAACCTGGCCTATTGGGAGAACGGCTTCCGCAACCTCACCAACTCGCGTCGTCCGGTGGAGAAGTGGGAGGACTTCAAAGGCCTGAAGGTTCGCGTCATGCAGAACAACGTGTTCCTCGACACGTTCAAGAACATGGGCGCCAACGCGGTGCCGATGGCGTTCGGCGAAGTCTTCACGGCTCTGGAGACGAAGGCCATCGACGGTCAGGAGAACCCGTTCGTGACCATCGATACGTCGAAGTTCTACGAGGTGCAGAAGTACCTCTCCGTGACGCGTCACGCCTACACGCCGTTCCTCATGCTCTATTCCAAGAAGTTGTGGGACGGCTTGTCGAAGGATGAGCAGGCCGCTCTGCGGGAATGCGCCGCCGTCTCGCGCGATGAGCAGCGCAAGGTGTCCCGCGAGCTGTCGGAAGCCTCGTTGAGCAAGATCAAGGGCGCCGGTATCATCGTCAATGAGCTGAACGAACAGGAGGCCAACCGCATGCGCGAGCAGGCGAAGGCCGTCTGGGAGAAGCACGCCGCGACGATCGGGCCCGAGACGGTGAAGATGATGCAGACGGAACTGGACAAGGTCCGGAAGAAGTAAGCCCGCTGCAAAGATGAGAGTGACGCCGCTCGGAGCTATTGCGCTCCAAGCGGCGTCGTCCCCACTTCCTCCAGCCCGAACGGCCGTTGCGGTCTTCAGGCACGATTTGAAAGGATTGCCGATCGATGCAGATCCTTATTCTCGGCGCGGCCGGAATGGTCGGCCGCAAGCTCACGGAACGTCTGGTCAGGGAAGGCCGGTTGGGAGGAGAGGCAATCACGCGCCTCGTTCTGCACGATGTGGTCGAACCCGAGCGCCCTCAGGCGTCCTTTGCCGTCGATACGCTGACGTCCGATTTCTCGATGCCCGGCGAGGCGGAGAAGCTGGTCGCGAGCCGTCCCGACGTGATCTTCCACCTTGCCGCCATCGTGTCCGGCGAGGCGGAGGCCGATTTCGACAAGGGATACAGGATCAATCTCGACGGGACGCGGTTCCTGTTCGATGCCGTTCGCACCATCGGGGACGGATACAAGCCGCGCGTCGTGTTCACGTCGTCCATCGCGGTGTTCGGCGCTCCGTTCCCGGACGCGATCGGGGATGAGTTCTTCCTGACGCCGCTCACGAGCTACGGGGCGCAGAAGGCGATGGGCGAGCTGCTGCTGGCCGACTACACCCGGCGCGGGTTCTTCGACGGCGTAGGGATCCGACTTCCCACGATCTGCGTCCGCCCGGGCAAACCCAACAAGGCGGCATCGGGCTTTTTCTCCAGCATCATCCGCGAGCCGCTGAACCGCCAGGAAACCGTCCTGCCGGTTTCGCTCGATGTCCGCCACGCCCATGCCTCGCCGCGCTCCGCCGTCAATTTCCTCATCCATGCGGCGAGCATGGACACGTCGACCATCGGTCCGCGGCGCAATCTGACGATGCCGAGCGTGTCGGTGACCGTCGGCGAGCAGATCGAGGCGCTTCGGCGCGTCGCCGGCGAGGCGGCCGTCGCCCGGATCCGCCACGAGCTCGATCCGACCATCATCCGGTTCGTCGAAGGGTGGCCCCGCCGCTTTGATGCACGCCGCGCCGAGAGCCTGGGCTTCCGTGCGGAGGCCAGCTTCGACGAGATCATCTCCATCTATGTCGAGGACGAACTCGGCGGCGTCATCCCCACCTGATCGGTGGCCCTCGGCGCTTAGAGCATCGGACGTGAAATCGAACTCACGCCCGATGCTCTAAGTTGTTGTCGTCCCGCATCTTCTCACGCAAAACCGGTTCCCACTTTTGGGATCAATCCGATGCTTTTTCTCTTGGCTGGCGCATCGGATGGAGCGGACCCGCAGGGCCGCGTCAGCGAATACCGGGTCCACTTTTCCGTCCGATGCGCTAGCGTCGGGGACGCTCGGGAAAGAATCTTTGCCTGAGGGAAGCCCATTTCTGAATGGCCCAAAGGGTGAACCGGCCGATGGGCTTCTGCAGGATGGGGATATCACGGGCGATCAGCAGAAGGCCCAAGGGCAGCATCCATAATCCGAGAACCGGCAGAAACGAGAAGATCCCGCCCAGGATGAGAAGGAGGCCGGCGGGAATCCTGATCCAGCGCGAGTTCGGATGACGGAGGCTGCGAAGCACGCGGGCGACCTTGCCTGGTACCTCATGCTCCAGGCTTTTGAACGCCTGCCTCAGGACGGCTCGTCCGCTTTGATGTCCCATGCTCTTCGAAGTGTCCGCCACCGAGAGGAGTTCCCGCGTGATGCGCTCTTGTGAACCCGTGACGGTGAACGCGGGCTGAAGGTTGCGCGCCGCTGGCCGTTGCCCTTCGGAACGAGACCGGACTCGATCCTTCTCCGATAGGTCAGCAGGTGAAGCCTGCAAGAGCCTCGGCCACGGCCCGTGTGCCCTGTTCCCGAACCCGCATGATCCTGAGAGCACGCTCTTTCTGCTCGAGACGGTAAAGATAGGGGTCGAATTCCAGGGGGAGCGCGGGATCGCCGAGATAGCGCGGCTTATCGGCCAGCTCGTAATAATCCGCCCTCAACATCCGCCCCAGATGCTCCTGGACCGAATGCGGGAGCGGCGGCACGTTGTGGCGAGCGGGCAGCGCCCTGGAAACCGGCTGGGTCAAATTGGAACTTTCCGCAATGTTATCAAGCATCGTATAGCCCCGGAAACTGCCCAGGTTAACGCGTAGCCTGCCGTCTGGTTCCGCCTCCTGGGCTTTCAATCTGCCCCAGACTTGGCCGGACGAAGCAAGCTTCGGCCCAGCCTGCCGCCTTAGATCACTTCCGACGACGTGGTTTGGGGAAGAATTTTGCAAAACGACCTGTTTCTTGCCGAGCGGCTCGCATTCCTGGGGATCGACGACGAGGTGTGCCGGGAACTTCGCGGGATCTGGCAGGACATCTCCCCCGAGCTGTCGAAGATCCTCGAACGCTTCTACGAGCATATGCATCGGCAGCCGCAGCTCTCTCGGCTGATCGGTACCCAGCAATCCCGCCTCGTCTCGGCTCAGATGCAGCATTGGGGCAGGCTCTTCAGCGGTAGCTTCGATGCCGCCTATGTGGACGGCATCCGCCGCATCGGGCTCATCCATAACAAGATCGGCCTCGAGCCGCGCTGGTACATTGGTGGCTATGCCTTCATCCTCAATGAACTGATCCAGGTGCTGGCCAGAAAGCATCGCTTCAGCGGAGGAGCTCTCGCCCGCAAGCTGGCGGCGGTGAACCTGGCGGTCATGCTGGACATGGATTTCGCCATCTCCGTCTATCAGGATGCCTTCGTTCAGGATCGCCAGAAGAAGGGTGAGGACCTGTCGCGGGCCGTCGCATCCTTCTCCGATGCCGTGCAGGAGAGCCTCGAGATCTCCGGGCAGGCGAGCAGCGCACTTTCCGAGAGCGCGACGGTTCTCGACGAGGCGACCGGAAGCGCCCGAAGCCTCGCCGTCCAGGTCACGACGGCGGCTGAGCAGACCGCGTCCAACATGCAATCCGGTGCGGCCGCGACGGAACAGCTCGCATCGTCCGTTCGCGAGATCGGTCAGCAGGCCAGCCGTTCGGCGGATGTCGCCCGGCATGCCCTGGAAAGTTCCCAGCGGACGAAGGAAACCGTCAACGGTTTGGCCGAGCAGGCGAAGGAAATCGGAGACGTCGTCGATCTGATCGAACGTATCGCGGCTCAGACCAACCTGCTCGCCTTGAACGCCACCATCGAGGCGGCCCGTGCCGGAGAGATGGGCAAGGGCTTCGCCGTCGTTGCGCAGGAGGTGAAGACACTTGCCAACCAGACCGCCAGGGCGACGACGGAGATCGGCTCGCGCATCGGGGCGATCCAGGAGGCGACGCAGCGCAGCGTATCCGATATCGACAATATCGGCCGCATCATGGAAGAGCTGAGCGGTATCGCCACGGCCATCGCGGCTGCTGTCGAGGAGCAGGCTGCGGTCACGTCGGAAATTTCTGTCAACGTCAACCAGACGAGCGACCATACCCATGCGGTCGTGCGGAGCATCGAGGCGCTGACCGGGTCGACGGCCTCCGCGGCCGCCGCGGCGCAGGAGGTTTCGAGCGCCAAGCACACCCTGGACCAGCAGCTCCAGCGCCTGAGACAGGACATCGACCGGTTCCTCGCAACGGCCAGGGCTGCCTGACGCCTCCATGATCGGCAGCGGCGATTTGTGGCTGAATCGTGTCTTTTCGGGTACAGACACGAGTCCGCAAATCAGACACCTTGCCGACAGTTGGCGCCGGATTTGTTCTCGGCGCAGCTGGCGGAGCCGTGAGGGCTCCTGTGTGGGGGCACAGGTGGATCAGACGGACCAGGAAATCGAGCAGATCGCTCGCGCATTTTTCGTCGCCCGGCATGAAGACGGAGTGTGGGAGACCGCATCGCGGCTCCTCCAGCATGAATTTCGTCTCTACGCCCGGCAGGCTCTGAGCATGCTGGAAAAGAAACAGGGGCAGATCTGGAGCGAAGCTGCTCGCATCGCCCCGGCGGACGTTCTCGAAGCGGCATAGCGCCAGCTCCTTCGGCGGTGCCTCGGAAGGCGCATGTCGGATGCCCGATGCGATCTCGCATCGGGGCTTTTTGTGCGTCAAATGGGGGAGGCCCGTTGAAGGCGCCGCATGCCCTGCCATTTTTACAGGGTGCAGACTCTTCGCCGAGAGTCTGAGGAGCTTTGCATGCAATCACCCGACGAATGGGAAATCCCTCCAGAATATCAACCCGATCCGAGAACGCTCGGCTACGATCTCAAGGATGCTCTGGCCGCCGTTGTCTTGCTGAGGGCGCGGGTTCCCGACGATGCCTTCACGGCCGAAACGCTCGGGACGGAACGGGCCGGGCAGGGCGTCGTCATCCGGGATGACGGCCTTGTCGTCACCATCGGCTACTTGATTGCAGAGGCCGAAGAGGTCTGGCTGACCACCAACAAGGGACGCGCCGTTCAGGCCCATGTGCTCGCGTACGATTACGAGAGCGGTTTCGGGCTGGTGCAGGCGCTCGAACCCCTGGGCGTACCGGTGCTGGCTTTAGGCGATTCCCGCCATCTTAAGCCTGGCGATCAGGTCGTCATCGGCGGGAGCGGAGGGGTGAGCCATTCCCTCGCCGCGCAGGTGGTCGCCTGCCAGGAATTCGCAGGGTACTGGGAGTATCTCATCGATCCCGCCATCTTTACCGCGCCGGCCCATCCAAATTGGGGCGGCACGGCCCTGATCGGGCCCCGGGGCGATCTCGTCGGCATCGGTTCGCTCCAGCTTCAGCATCAAGCCTCCGGCGGGTCCGTGGTGCCTCTCAACATGAGCGTGCCGATCGATCTTCTGAAACCAATTCTGGACGATCTCCTGACCCTCGGTCGGACCAAGAGCAAGCCGCGGCCGTGGCTCGGCTTCTATGTCGCAGAGGCCGAAGACGATCAGATCACGGTCATCGGCTTGGCCGGCGACGCGCCGGCGCAGCGGGCGGGCTTGAGGGCCGGCGATCAGATCCACGCGGTGGCCGGCCAGTCGGTCACCTCGCTGGCGGAGTTCTATCGCGCCGTCTGGGACCTAGGCGCGGCGGGCGTCGATGTTCCGCTCACGCTCGAGCGGGAGGGGGACACGTTCGACGTGACGGTCCGGTCCGCCGATCGGGGCCGCTTCATGAAGGGACCGCGCCTGCAGTGATCGTCAGAGCGCCATGACACGCGTGGCGCTGAGCCGCTCTCATAACCCATCGTGCAATGCCCGAGAGGAATAGCCCCTCGGCCGGAGTTGAGACATGAGCCTGAAAGTAACGCTACCAGGCGGCGAGGCCGTTCCGGCTCTCGGGCAGGGAACCTGGCAGATGGCCGAGAGGGCGAACCGCCGCGCTCAGGAGATCAACGCGCTCCGCCTCGGCGTCGAACTCGGCATGACGCTGATCGACACGGCCGAGATGTACGGCGAGGGCGCGGCGGAGCAGCTCGTTGCGGAGGCGCTCGCCGAGCAACGCGACCGACTCTTCCTCGTGAGCAAGGTCTATCCCCACAATGCAAGCCGTCAGGGCGTGGTGCAGGCCTGCGAGCGCAGCCTCAGGCGGTTGGGGACGGACCGGTTGGATCTGTATCTCCTGCATTGGCGCGGCAGCGTGCCGTTGGAGGAAACCGTTGCCGGTTTCGAGGAGCTTCGCCGTGCAGGCAAGATCCGTCACTGGGGTGTCAGCAACTTCGACACCGACGACATGGAAGAGCTGTTCGCATTACCGGACGGGGCGAACTGCGCCACCAATCAGGTGCTCTACAATGTGAGCCGGAGAGGGCCGGAATTCGATCTCGTCCCTTGGATGCAGGAGCATCGCATGCCGCTCATGGCCTACAGTCCGATCGAACAGGGCAGGCTTCCGCGCAGCAGCGTCCTGGACAGCATCGGGGAGAAGCATGGAGCGAGCCCGTTCCAGATCGCCCTCGCTTGGCTCCTTCACCAGCCCGACGTCGTCGCGATCCCCAAGGCTTCCAGCGAGGATCATGTGCGGGACAATCATCGCGCGCTTGAGGTCCGGCTTGATAGCGATGATCTTGAGGTCATCGATTCAGAGTTTCCACCGCCCCGGCGCAAACGCCCGCTCGAAATGATCTGAAAGCAGGATACGACAAGCCCATGACCTTCACCCGAGCCGATGCACTCGCCGTTGCGGAGATTCTCAGGACGACGGCACAGGCCGAGATCCTGCCGCGCTTCCGCAACCTGTCGGCCGATGCGATCCGGACCAAGTCCTCGCAGCTCGACCTCGTGACGGATGCGGACGAGGCGGCCGAGCGCGTCATCGAGGCCGAGCTCCTGCGCCGTTTTCCGAGCGCGCTCGTCGTCGGCGAGGAGGGTGTCAGCCGGGATGCGAGCCTGCTCGATGGTCTCGGGAAAGCCGAGCTCGCCTTCATCCTCGATCCCGTCGACGGCACGTTGAACTTCGCTTCGGGCCTTCCGCTATTCGGCGTGATGGCGGCGGTTCTGGTCAAGGGCGAGATCGTCTGCGGTGTGATCCTGGATCCGATTTCCGACGACTGGTCCATGGCCGTTCGCGGCGAAGGCGCGTGGGTTCAGCGTCCGGATGGCAGCACCAGCCCGCTCCAGGTTGCTGCGAAGGTGCCGCTGTCGCAGATGGCGGGCAACGTCTCATGGCGCTACCTGCCGGAAGACCTTCGCCCCGTGGTGACGGGCAACCTGCCCAAGGTCGCCATGGCGGCGGATCTGCGCTGTGCGGCGCATACTTATCGCCAGATAGCCGCCGGGTACCTGCACTTCTCGTTCTCGTCGAGCGTGATGCCATGGGACCATGCGGCCGGCTGGCTGATCCATCGCGAGGCCGGCGGTTACACGGCGCACTTCGACGGTTCGCCATACCGTCCCGTCAATCGCAGCGGCGGTCTCATCAGTGCCCCGGACCGGGAGAGCTGGCAGGCGTTACGCGATGCGCTTCTCCCTCAGATCTGATCCTTCTTAAGATAGTTGTAGACCGTGGCGCGTCCCAATCCCAACACGCGCGAGATATAGGCTGCCGCATTGCGCCCGCCGAAGGCGCCGTCGCCGGCAAGATCCGTGACGAGCTGCTGTTTCTGCGCGCGGCTCATCTCGGCGATGGTCAGGCCTCGTTCGCGGGTCCATGACTGGATATATTCGTTGATGCGCTCATGCCAGTCTTCCTTGAACAGCGAAGCTGGCTTCTCGGGTGATTGCGGCACGGCGACGAGCGCGGTCAGCGTCTGCATGACGGCATGGAAATGCGACACGTCCACGTTGATGCAGAGAATGCCGATAGCTTTATCGGGTGTGCGCAGGACGGCGCTGACCGATTTGATGCGCCGCCCGTCCCAGTTCACCTTTTCATAGGGCCCGATGATGATGTCGGACGGCTTGAAGTCGATCTCGTGCAGAAGGGACGGTTCGCCGAGTTCGCGCTTGGAGAACGGATTGGAGAGATGCACCACGGTCTCGGTCGAAAGATCGTGGAGCACCACTTCCGCATAGGGCTGGAAGAGCAGCGCGATGGCGTCGCAGACGGGCGCGTAGCTCGCCAGTTCCGGCGGCAGCGCCGCCGTCGCGCCGGCTTTTCGCGTGCGGCTCATGCGGCCTGCGCGCGCACGAAGGCGGCGAGCCGTTCCAGTCCCGCTTCCAGATGGTGCGCGGGGGCGCCGATGCCGATTCTGATGTAGCCATCCATGCCGTAGACATCGCCCGGCAGAAGCATGATGCCGCGCTCCTCGCGCAGGCGATGCACCAGCTCGGTCGAGTTCATGGGCATGGCGTAGCGGATGAAGGCCATGCCGCCGGCCTTAGGCGGCACGAAGGAGAAGAGGTCGCTGTTGGCATCGACCCAGCGCTGCAGCAGAGCGAGATTCTCGCGCAGGATGCGCTTGCTGCGGGAGAGGATCTCCTGCCGCTTGGCGGGCTGCACTGCGATCTCCGCCACGAACTCGCTGACGGCGCCCGTCGTGATCGAGGTGTAGTCCTTGCGCTGCCAGGACGTGTAGATCTCCTCGACGGGGCCGACGAGCCAGCCGATGCGCAAGCCGGGCAGCGCCATCGCCTTCGACAGGCCGTTCGTGACGATGCCCTTCTCGTAGAGATCCGCGAAGCTCGGTGGCTCGTCCTGGTCGAGCTCCGCGCCCTTATAGACCTCGTCCGCATGGAGATAGATGTCGTGCTCGCGCGCGATGGCCACAAGGCCGTCCATCGTCTCGCGCGACAGGACGGCCCCGGTCGGGTTGTTGGGATTGCAGATCGTCATCATCTTCGTGCGACTTGTGACGGCCTTGCGCACGTCGTCCAGATCCGGCGTCCATCCGAGTTCCTCGCGCAGCAGGACTTCCTTGACGGTCACGCCGATGGCCCGGGCTAGGCCCCAGATCTGCAGATAGTTCGGAACGAAGACCACGAGCTCGTCGCCAGGCTCGAGAAGCGACATCACGAGAAGAAAATTCGCCTCGGCCGAACCGTTGGTGACCATCACGTGGTCAGGATTGCGGTTGGGGTGAAGATTGGCGATAGCCTGCCGCAATTCCACGCGGCCGTTGGTCCAGCCGTAGCCGAGTTCGACGTCGAGCACCTGGCTCTGCTGTTCCGGCGTCAGAAGCTCACGCAGGGAATAGGGATGCACCCCGCTGTCGGACAGGTTGTACTCGACCGTGTTTTCATAGAGCGACTGAATGCGCTCGAGCGTGAACTCTTCGAACTTCATGGCAATCCCCGCAAAGCAAATGATTCATGCGGGTCTTAGCACTGCAAAAATAGACTTCATAGTCCAAATTGGACTTGACGGTTCAATCATCAGCCTGCCATGGTCCGCCCCTGCCGCTTGCTGCGCGAGGTGTTTCTCCGCGGTTGCCTAGACCCCATTCCGGATTGGAGCATTTGGGTGCAGTTCGATACTTTCCTGATGGAGCGGAACCAGACGCTGTTCGAGAACGGCGTTGAGATCAACCTGACCGAGAGCGGGGTCCATCCCTGCACCATCGAGGAAATCCTGCCGGCGGACGAGGCTCAGGCGCTTCTGCGACAGCCGCTCGGCTATGGCTGGACGGACGGGCGTCCTGACCTCAGGAACGCCATCGCCGCCTGGTGCCCGGGCGCGTCCGCTTCCAACGTTCTGGTGACGAACGGTTCTTCCGAGGCGACGATGATCACCCTGATGGCGATGATCGATCCCGGCGACAAGGTGCTCTTCGCGGTTCCCAACTTCATGCAGGTGGACGGTCTCGGGCGCGCGCTCGGCATGAACGTCGAGCGCCTCCCCCTCCTGGCCGATCAAGGTTGGCAGATCGACCCGGCGGCGTTGGCGAAGGCGATGGACGGCGTGAAGCTGATCTCGGTCACCAATCCCGGCAACCCGACCGGCGCCGTTCTGTCGCGCAAGAGCCGCGAGGCGCTGCTCGATGCCGCGCAGAAGGCCGGTGCTTGGCTTCTGGTCGATGAGATCTATCGCGGCGGCGAGATCGATGGAGCGGAGACGGAGACTTTCTATGGAGAATATCCGCGCGTCATCGTCACGAGCAGCCTGTCCAAGTCCTTCGCATGCCCAGGGCTGCGTCTCGGCTGGATCGTCGGACCCGAAGAGGTGATCAAGGAAGCCGCCGAGCGGCAGGATTACACGACGATCGGCAGCGGGATCCTGAGCCAGATCCTTGGGGCGGCCGTCATGGAGCCGAAGAACCGCGAGCGAATCCTCGCGCGCGGGCGCGCCCTTCTGCGCGAGAATGCCGACATCGTCGAGCACTGGGTCGAGAAGCGGAACCGCTGGTCCTGGCAGCGTCCCGCCGCCGGTGGCATGGCGTTCCTTCGCTATGACTTCGATATGACGTCCGAGGAGCTGTCGAACCGGCTGCGGGAAGAGGAGAGCGTGTTCGTCGTTGCCGGCAGCTGGTTCGGGATCGAGAACCACATCCGCATCGGCATCGGCGTGAAGACGGAACATCTGGTCGAAGGACTGGCCCGTCTCGATACGTTCCTGTCCCGTCACGGCCTGGTCTAGGTGGCCAACCGATGCTGCCGAAAGAGAGCCTGCTGCGGGCGCAAGAGGATCTGAGGCGCCTCGTCGACATTCCATCCGTGAGTGCGCGGGAAGAATGTCTCTCCGAGTGCGCTCGGGCCGTGCGCGACCTGCTCGCCGCATCGGGTTTCGAGACGGAGATCTGCGCCGGGGAGATCGGTCCGTTCGTCGTGGGCGAGATCGGAGACGGCCCCCTGACCGTCATCGTGTACAATCATTACGACGTGCAGCCGGAGGAGCCGGTCTCCTTGTGGATCAGCCCGCCGTTCGAACTGAGCGAGCGCGACGGGCGTTGGTATGGACGCGGCGTCGCCGACGACAAGGGCGAGTTCGTGAGCCGCCTCGAAGGCTGGCGCCTGTTCCGGGAGCAGAATCCCGGCCCCTTGCCCTTCAGGCTCATCTGGCTTGTCGACGGCGAGGAGGAAATCGGCAGTCCGTCTCTCGAAGTGTTTCTGAAGACGCGGTTCTCAGGCGTGAACGCCGATATCTGCTGGTGGGAATATGGCGAGATCGACTCGAGCGGCCGTCCCATCATTCTCTGCGGCTTCAAAGGCGTGATGGCTGTCGAGCTGCGCTGCAGGACGGCGAGAGCCGACCTGCATTCGAGCCTGGGCGCGGTCTTCGACAACCCCCTGTGGCGGCTCGCGGCTGCAACAGCTTCCTTACGTGACCGAACAGGCCGCGTGCTGATCGACGGATTCTACGACACAATCCGGCAGCCTACGGAACAGGAGCGGGATCTCGCCGGTGAACCGCCGTTCTCGTTCGACAGCCTGGTTCAGGCGACGGGTGGACAGCGGGTTCTGAATGGCACCGACAAGGCCAATTTTTACGCGGCGATGAACTTCGCCCCGTGCATGAACGTCAATGGCTTCTCCGGCGGCTACATGGGCGAGGGCGCCAAGACCGTGCTGCCGGCCGAAGGCTCCGTCAAAATCGATTTCCGCCTCGTGCCCGATCAGGATCCGCAGCGCGCCGTCGATCTTCTCCGCGCCCATCTCGACCGGCACGGCTTCGAGGATATCGAGCTCATCGCCCACGATGCCAATGTGAAGCCCGTCCGGTCAGCAACGGATCACTGGTTCATCCAGGATGCGAAAGTGCTTCTTGAGAAGCATTTCGGCCAGCCCGCCATCGTGCAGCCGAGTTCGCCCGCCTCCGGCACGTCGCATCCCTTTGTCGAGCAGCTCGGCGCGACCATCGTCGGCATCGGCCTCACGCACCACGGAGCCATGCTCCACTCGCCGAACGAGAACATCATCGTCAAGCAGTTCGAGGCGATGATCACCTGTTCCTCGGCGATCTTTCAGAAGCTTGCGGAGCGTGCGAACGGCATCATGCCGACTGAGACTTCTCCGAGAGATGGAGTGACGCCATGAACAGCATCGTTTTCGAGGCCGCGGCGCGATCCGTTCAGGCGCGCCGGCGCATTCGCCCGCATATCTTCGAGACGCCCCTGCTGCCGTCCCGCAGGATCGGCCATGAGACGGGATCGTCCGTTTTCTTCAAGGCCGAGAATTTTCAGCTCACCGGCTCATTCAAGATCCGGGGTGCCGCGAGCAAGATGACGGCGCTCGGGATCGACCGTGCGGTCATCACCGCATCCTCCGGCAATCACGGCATCGCATCGGCGCAGGCCGCCAGCTCCATCGGACAGGCTTTGACTGTCGTGCTGCCTGAAACCGTCGCTAAGGCGAAGCTCGAACGGATCCGTTCGTTCAATGTCGATGTGGTCCTGCACGGTGCCGAGAGCGGGCTCGCGGAACTTCACGCCCAGCAGGAAGCCGCTTCGCGCGGTCTCGTCTATGTCTCTCCCTACAACGATCCCGAGATCGTGGCCGGGCAGGGCACCATTGGCCTCGAACTGCTGGAGCAGGCCGAGAGCATCGACAATGTCTTCATCGCCATGGGCGGCGGTGGGCTGATCGGCGGCATCGGGTCCGTGCTCAAGAGCTTCAGCCCGCGAACGCGGATCATCGGCGTGGCGGCTCGGAATTCGGCTGCACTTGCTTCATCCATCGTGGCGGGCCGCGTGGTCGAGACCGAACATCTCGATACGCTGGCCGACGGCGTCGCCGGCGGAATGGACGAGGACAGCATGACCCTGCCGTTGGCCATGGCCGTCGTCGACGAGGTCGTGACCTGCACGGAGGCCGAAATCGCCGGTGCTCTCAGGGACCTCGCCTTCAAGGAAAACCAGATCGTCGAGGGCGCGGCGGCTCTCGCCCTCGCTGGCTTCCTCAAGATTGCGGAAAGCTGCAAGGGGCAGACGAACGTCGTCGTTCTGTGCGGCGCCAATTTCGACCGCGACAAGATCTTCTCTCTCTTGAACAGTTAGGTCTCGGCCGCCAATGGTGACTGCATCCTCCATCACCTTCCTCGACCTTCCGCAGATCGAAGAACGTCTGAAAGGTCTCGACCCGGTCGGCCTGATGGAAGAGGCATTCGCCGCCTTCTCCCGCGGCGAGGCCGTTGTGCCGGCGCCGGGTGAACTTCTTCTCACGGACCCGCCGGGAGAGGTGCATATCAAGTACGGGTACCTGACCGGCGGCGAGACCTATGTGATCAAGATCGCCTCGGGGTTCTGGAACAATCCCGCACGCGGCCTCAGCAGCAGCGACGGATTGCTGCTCGTTTTCAGGAAGGACACGGGCGAGCTGGCGGCGGTGCTGAATGATCGCGGACGGCTGACGGATCTTCGCACGGCCGCCGCCGGCGCGGTCGCCGCGAAGCATCTCGCGCCCGAGAGAGTCGCTTCTATCGGGGTTCTCGGCTGCGGCATCCAGGCGGAGTTGCAGGTGCAACTGCTGCAATCCGTCCGTCCCTGCCGCAATATCGTGGTCTGGGGGCGCAATCCTGAGCGGGCATCGGCCTATGCGCGGCGGATGCAGGAGCAGGATTTCTCTGTCGAGGTCGCGTCGTCGCCGGCGGAGGTCGCGTCCCGCTGCCGCTTGATCGTCACGGCGACCGCAAGCCCGTCGCCGCTGCTGCACTGGCATGATCTTCAGCCTGGCACGCATGTCACCGCCATCGGGGCCGACAGCGCCGACAAGCAGGAGTTGGATGCCGCCATCATCCGCAACGCCGATATCGTCGTGACGGACAGCAGGGTCCAGGCCAGCGCGCGCGGCGAGTTCGGCCATGCCTTCGACTTCGATGTGTCCGCCATGAAGAAGGTCGTCGAGATCGGCGAGATCGTCATGGGCTCGGCGAAGGGACGTGAGACGGCGGATCAGATCACCGTTTCGGCATTCTCAGGGCTGGCCGTCCAGGATATCGCGATGGCATCAGCCGTTCTGCGGCAGCCTTGACGCGGACTGCCCCGATCAGCACGCCCGCTCGATGCGGCCGATCAAGGCGTCGATGTCAGAGATCTTCTTGAGACGGCGCTTGCATGCCCTGTCGAGATACCAGGCTCTGCCGATGCTGAAGCCGAGAAAGGGCAAGGCCCAGAGAAGGCTGACGGCATTCAGGAGAACGAGGCCGAGAAACGACAGCGACAGGATCCAGGACTCGATCCGGCCAAAACCTTCGGTCAGTTGGTTCTTCACCAGCAATTGCTGGCGCTCGATCAGCAGTTGGAACTTGGCATGATCCATTCTCGACGGCTGCGGGACCGTGGAAAGCGCGCCGCGCAGATTTTCGAGCGAGCCCCTGATATCGCCCAGGCGCAACGATCGTTCCGGCGTATGGGTGTCGATCGCAACCGGCGTGAATGCCGTCATGACTTTGCGATAGAACATGACGAGCGCGGGCGGCCGGTTGTCCTGATCCGTCCGAACCTCTCCGTGCTCGAAGCTGTCCGTGATGTGGTTGCGGCTCCGGGCCGCGATCGTCACATCCGTGCTCCGGACGCTCCGTTGGAAGGAAATGGCGACATGCCTGGCGATCGCAATTTCGAGCGCGGCTTCGGCCCGTTCCGTCGACATCACTAGCCTCCTTCGCCTTGAGAGCATGGGACGCGGCAGCGCCACGCTCGCAGGTTCCTCAACGTGAAGGAACGTGGTTAACGCATGATTAATCAGGAGCGAATCCCGCGGTCAGTTAGGAGGATTCTCCAAACCTTCGTCGCTTGCTCTCATAGCCTCAGCGCTGATCGTCCGGGAGCATTCCGGCGAGGTCCTGGAGGAACTTGATCGATGCGGGCGGGCGGCCTTCCTGTTCGGCGATCTTGATGATGTTGTTCAGGATATGGGCGATCTCGCTCAGCTTGGCGACGCGTCCGGCCGACAGGACGTGGAAGAAGGTCGAGAAGGCGACCGCGATGGCTTGATCGTGTTCCTCGAGCCTGCGGCACTGCTCCTTGAGAGCCTTGATGTCCCTTTCCTGGGCCGAGACGATCTCCACCAGGGTCAGCATCTGTTCGGCCAAGGTATCCACGGAAGCGTTCATGTCGATTGAGCGTCCCAAATCTTCGATGTCTGAGCGGGGTGAAGGGGTGAAGTCGTCGGCGACGTGGTGCCGGAGCGACGCGCTGACGGAGTGGAGCGTGGATGATACGCGATCCTCTTCGTACGGGCGAACATTGACCTTCGTGGATGTCCGTTGGCCACGTGCGGCTTCGGAATCATCCCGGCCGATCCTGGGCAACCCGGTCGCGCGGGTGAACCTGGACATCGTGTGCCGCAGGAAACCTCGCAACTTTACTCGAACCTCGGAAATCACGGTCTCACGCCTGCTCCGCCAACCTGCACTCGGTTCTCCTGGGGAGGAGGGCCTCAATGACGGTAGCATGACTTCGACACGAATGCTTCAGGGGGCTTTTGTTGAATTCAGCCCCTGGCGTAGAGCAGCCGCGCCCGGATGGTTCCGTCGAGAGCGCGGATCTCGTTGAGGGTTTCGCGACTTTGCCCCGGCAGCCCTTCCGCTTCGATCACCACATAGCCGATCTCGCCGTCCGTCTGCAGGTGCTGGCCCGTGATGTTGAGGCCGCGCTGCGAGAACACGTTGTTGAGGCGCCCGAGAATGCCGGGCACGTTCCGGTGCACATGGATGTAACGTGTTCCCATTGCACGGGACGGGAGCTGGACCTGCGGAAAGTTGACGGCCCCGACCGTCGTGCCGACATCGGAATACTCGACGAGCTTCTTCGCGACCTCGGCGCCGATGCGCTCCTGCGCCTCTTCCGTCGATCCGCCGATATGCGGTGTCAGAATAACGTTGGACAGGCCCTGCAGCGGCGTGACGAACGGTTCCTTGTTCGAGGCGGGCTCGACGGGGAATACGTCCACGGCGGCGCCACGCAGGTGGCCGCTCCGAAGGCCCTCGGCCAAGGCGTCGAGATCGACGACGGTGCCGCGGCTGTTGTTGATGAGATAGGCGCCCTTCTTCATCGAGGCGATCTCGGCCTTGCCGATCATGCCGTGCGTGGCCGGCGTCTCGGGAACGTGCAGGCTGACCACGTCGCTCTGGCTCAAAAGCGCATGCAGGCTGTCGGCCGGCTCCGTGTTGCCGTGGCGAAGCTTGTCGGTCTGGTCGAAGAAGATAACCCGCATGCCCATGGCCTCGGCCAGGTACGAGAGCTGCGAGCCGATATTGCCGTAGCCGACGATGCCGAGGGTCTTGCCGCGGACCTCATGGCTGTCGATGGCGGATTTGTCCCATTGTCCCGCATGGGCCGCGGTGGATTTGGGGAATGTGCGCCGCAGCAGCATGACGATCTCGCCGATCACGAGTTCGGCCACGCTTCTTGTGTTGGAGAAAGGAGCGTTGAAGATCGGAATGCCCGCGTGCCGCGCGGCTTCCAGATCCACCTGGTTGGTGCCGACGCTGAAGCAGCCTACGGCGATCAGCCTGTTCGCGGCTTGCAGGACTTTGCCCGTCAACTGCGTCCGGGAGCGAATGCCCAGCAGATGAACGCCCTGCAGACCCTCGATCAGCTCGGCTTCGTCGAGGGCCGTCTTGAGATGGGTCAGGTTCGTATAGCCGGCACCTCTGATCAGGTCGACAGCACTGTCGTTCACGCCTTCGAGCAGGAGAACGCGGATCTTGTCTTTCTGAAGAGAGAACATCTCGGACATGTCAGCTCCAATTCACCATGTGCGGGCATGGCATACCGCGCGGGAGCGGGGGCGCAAGCCCCTTTCGGCGCATCGCGCCCATGTGCCGGAGGGCAGGGCGGCCGCGACCGGAGGAGCCTCATACCTCCAATGCGTCGTCCCGCCCAGGCCGGTCTGGGTTATGATGAGTCAATCCGGCTGCAGCGGCGGCCGGTCAATGAGACGGGAGCCGGTGCCGGATGTACGCACGGCTCCCGTTCCATTTTCGCGACAATCTCTCGTTGCCTCGAACTTGACCGATCGGGTACCATGGGATGTCCCTGAGATCGCTCGCCCAAGCTTGGATTCGGGCTGCCGAGGGGCGATTTTCCGTCTTTCGATTGGCATCTCAACCTGTCCGGTCTATGGATATTGTTTCACACTCCCTATTCGTGCCGCTGCTCGCTGGGCCGGTTTTCACAAGAAACTCGAATGCCGGGCTCAAGGCTTTGAACGACGGGAAGGCGCATGTTTGCGGGCGGTAAAGAAGATCATAAGGAAAAGAATACCGGCGATGGGCAGGAAAACGTAAGATTGGAAGACGTCTCGCTCGAAATGATGTCCGCCCAGCGCAAGAAGCTTGCCGTTCATATGGACAATATCGGTCATGGGCTGATCGTTCTACTGCCGATTGCGATGGCGGCGGCCAATCGATCCTCTCCATTGTTTCTGGCCTGTGCCGCCTTTTGCGTTCTGGCTTCACGCCTGGCCTCCGGGGCCATCAGGCTCGATCGTTCAGCGTTCGGGACAATACCAACGGGCGTCGCGTTTCTCGTCCTCTGCGGGATCGCCTATCCCCTGATCTCCCTGGCTTGGGCAATCCGGCCCGATCTAGGCCTGTTCTCCTGGGGTGAGGCCGTGCTCCCCGCCGTGTCGAGTGCCGTCCTGATTGTCGGCTGGCGTGCGGCCCCGCCGCCGCGATGGATGGCCGGAGCCCTCGCAGCGACGATGCTGATCACCGCAGGATTAATCACGGTCGAGCTTCTGCTCGATTTTCCGTTGAGGCGTCTTCTGTCCCATCGCATCGACGGCTTCATTTACAACCGGCCGGTGGTCACGCTCTTGCTCCTGCTGGCACCGGTTCTCGTCCTGGTCGGATTTCGCCGGAATCGCATGTTCTGCCTCCCACTGCTGTTCCTGGTCGTGGCCACCATCCTGCTCTCCGACAGCGAAGCCGCAAAGCTCGGCCTGCTGACTGCGACCGGGACCTTTGCGCTGAGCTACGCCCCCTTCATCTGGGTGAGGCGGTTGCTGACGATCGCCCTTCTCGGGCTGATCTGGATGCAGCCCTTCTTCGGGAGCGTCATGAGAAGCGTGCCCGATACCGTGATCGAGGCCACCAAGGCAGGCCATTCGCGGGAGCGCATCGCCCTGTGGCAGGCCTTCAGCGACGTCACCCACCACTATCCGGTCTTCGGAACAGGCTTCGGGTCCTCGCCCCAAATGGGCAGCCACCCGGTCGCGGCCAACATTGACCGGGCCTATCGGCAGATGCTCAGGATCGGACATCCCCACAATGCCTTCCTGCAGGTCTGGGTCGAGCTGGGAGCCGTCGGCGCCCTGCTTTTGTCCGCGCTCATCCTGTGGATCCTGAGCTGCCTTTCGAGAGCGTCAGCCGACATCCGCCGCGTGGGCCTGATGACTCTCATGATGGCCAGCGCCATCGCCCTCGTCAGCCATGGTGCATGGCAGGGATGGTGGATCGCCGCCGTTGCCCTCGCGGCCGCGCTCCTGACCCTCCGTCCGGTCCAGTCGAACCCCACGAGGTGACGGCAGGCGGTTGAGGCCGCGCCTGAACTGTCAGGCTCGGCACTGTGGCCAAGGTTCTAAAGCATCGGACCCAAAAGTGGGTCCGATGCTTCTTCCTAAAGTATGTGCATCGTTGATGCGGAAAACCGGGTCCAATTTTCGCTGCGCGGCCCTCTGGGTCCGCACAATGCTCTAATCGTTTGTTTTTTCGTATCTTTCCACGCAAAACCGGTTCCCACTTTTGCGTTCGATGCTCTAGGTGGAAACAGACCCGGGATCCTGCGTGGCCCTCGGGTCCTGCCACGGGCAGCCCCACAGGCCGCTCTCCCTTCAAACCCCTCGCAAGTGTGGTGAATCCGCATGTTCGACTGGATCGTCAGCCTCATGGACAGGGCCGGGTATCTCGGCATTGCCCTTCTCATGCTGCTGGAAAATCTGTTCCCGCCGATCCCGTCCGAGGTGATCATGCCGCTGGCGGGCTTTTCCGCCGCGAAGGGCACGCTCAGCTTCGCGGGCGTGGTCGCCTCCGGGACGCTCGGTTCACTGGCAGGCGCCTATTTCTGGTTCCTGATCGGCCGCTGGCTCGGCCTGAAGCGCCTCAAGCTTTTCGCCGGCCGGCACGGGCGCTGGCTCACCCTCCATCCCGACGGGATCGATCGGGCCGGGGGCTTCTTCGCGCGCCATCAGGCGGTGGCGCTGTTCCTGGGACGGCTGGTCCCGGCCATCCGGTCCATCATCTCCGTCCCGGCCGGCGTCTATGACGTTCCGATCCGAACCTTCCTCTTCTGGAGTTCCCTCGGGACCTTCCTCTGGACGCTTCTGCTGGCGAGCGCCGGATATCTGCTGCAGAGCCAGTACGAGCGTGTTTCGGAATGGCTTAATCCGGTGTCGAACATCGTCTTCGCCGGACTGGCAATCTGGTACTTGGTCAGGGTCATCCGATTCAAGGCGCCGGAATCCTCCTGAGCCCTGGCGCTGAAAACTTCACCCGAATGCGCATCAAGTTCGGGCAAACATTTGCCGCTGATTCAGCGGGCAGCCGTTGCCATTCGCGGGAACTGCCTAATAACTTACACAGTTCAATTCCGATGGGCGCGCAACCTTGTGACTGATGGGTGAACCCAGTCCGGTTTGGCGCGGCATCTGGTCGGGCACGACATCAGGATGAAGGGCAGTCATGGACAAGCAAATCGAAGAACGAATCCGTGAAAGGGCATATGAGCTCTGGATGCGGCACGGGAGCATTCACGGCCGTGCCGATGATTATTGGTATCAGGCCGAGCGCGAAGTTCTCGGCCAGGGCGATGAGGATGAGGGAACGAAGGCGCCGATCATCGATCCGGCACCCTTGGGCATGACGAGCATGACGGTGGATGAGGAGCTCACCAGCCCGGCGGCACCGAAGACCCGCAAGAAGCGCGGTTCCGCAGCCGCTCCTGCGGCAGCCGCGCCCGTCGCGGAAGGTGGCGAGGCGCCCGTAGCAGTTCCGAAGCGCAGGCGCACCACGCGCACGACATGAGTGCGTGAGACGACACGAGCCTTCGACCCGTGCGGCCGGAGGCTCGAGGGGCAAGAGCAAAACTGAGGCCGACATCAATAAGCAAGAACTTGCGGGCGGTTTCAGCGTCTATAGAGCGGGGCAGGTGGCTGCCGTTGATGTGAGGAACCCGGTCTTGCCTATTTCAAGAGTATTCAACGCCCCTCTCTCCCGCCACGCGATGGCTTACATTCTCGCCGGCGGACGCGGCAGCCGCTTGATGGAGCTGACCGATATCCGCGCCAAGCCCGCCGTGTATTTCGGCGGCAACACGCGGATCATCGACTTCGCCCTGTCCAACGCCCTGAACTCCGGCATCAGGCGTATCGGCGTGGCCACGCAGTACAAGGCGCACAGCCTCATCCGCCATCTCCAGCGCGGCTGGAACTTCTTCCGCGCCGAACGCAACGAGAGCTTCGACATCCTGCCTGCGAGCCAGCGCGTCTCCGAGACGATGTGGTACGAGGGCACGGCCGATGCGGTGTACCAGAACATCGACATCATCTCGAGCATCGACCCGGAATACATCATCATTCTTGCGGGCGACCACGTCTACAAGATGGACTACGAGATCATGTTGCGGCAGCACGTCGATTCAGGCGCCGACGTCACCGTCGGCTGTCTCGAAGTGCCGCGCATGGAGGCGGTCGGCTTCGGCGTGATGGCCATCGACGAGACGGACCGGATCATTTCGTTCCTGGAAAAGCCTGCCGACCCTCCGGGCATGCCGGACAAGCCCGACATGGCGCTGGCCAGCATGGGCATCTATGTCTTCAACACCCGCTTCCTCTTCGAGCAATTGCGCCGCGACGTGGAAACGCCCGGCTCGAACCGGGATTTCGGCAAGGACATCATCCCCTATCTCGTTCAGCACGGAAAAGCCGTGGCCCATCGCTTCACCACGTCCTGCGTCCGCTCTGGCGCGGAAGCCGGCGGAAGCGACGCGGAAGCCTACTGGCGCGATGTGGGAACCGTCGATGCCTACTGGGAAGCCAACATCGATCTCACGGCCATCGTCCCGTCGCTCGATCTCTACGACCGAGACTGGCCGATCTCGACCTTCTCGGAGACATGGCCTCCGGCGAAATTCGTTCACGACGAGGACGGACGGCGCGGTCATGGCATCAACTCGCTGGTCTCCAGCGGCTGCATCGTGTCGGGGGCGGCCCTGCGACGGTCGCTCGTGTTCACGGCCGTCCATCTGCATTCCCATGCCGACGTGGAGGGCGCCGTCATTCTTCCCTTCGTGGAGATCGGTCGAGGAGCGCGGCTGAAGAACGTGGTCATCGACCGCGGCGTGCATATCCCCGACGGGCTGGTGGTCGGGGAGGATCCCGAGCTGGATGCAAGGCGCTTCCGCCGCACCGAGAAGGGCGTGTGCCTCATCACCAAGCCGATGATCGAGAGATTGGCGGAATGAAGTCTCTGAACGTTCTGTCGGTCGCGTCGGAGGTCTTTCCCATCATCAAGACAGGCGGACTGGCCGATGTGGCCGGCGCCCTGCCGTCAGCGCTTGCCGAGGAGGGCGTGACGGTCGTGACGCTCGTGCCGGGTTATCCCGCGGTGCTCAACGCCCTGGAGAACGCGGAAACCTTGCATCAATATCCCGCCTTCTTCGGGGGAACGGCGCGGCTCCTGTCCGGCCGGGCCGGAGGTCTCGACCTCTTCGTCATCGATGCGCCCCATCTCTTCGAACGACCCGGCTCGCCCTATCTCGCGCCGAACGGCCGCGACTGGCCGGACAATGCCCGGCGTTTCGCGGCGCTCAGCCGAGCGGCCGCCGATATCGGCCAGGGGCTGATACCGGGTTTCACGCCGGATGTCATTCACGCCCATGACTGGCAGGCGGGCCTCGTGCCGGTTTACCTGAGCCTCACCGGCAATCCGCGCCCCGGCACTGTCGTCACCATTCACAACATCGCGTTTCAGGGCATCTTTCCAGCCGACCTCCTGTTCGAGCTCGGCCTGCCGGCCAGCGTCTTCACGGTGGATGGCGTCGAGTATTACGGGCAGATCGGGTTCCTGAAGGCGGGCCTGCAGCTCGCGGACCGCATCACCACCGTGTCGCCGACCTACGCCAAGGAGATCCAGACGCCCGAGGGCGGGATGGCGCTCGACGGATTGCTGCGCGCCCGGTCGGGCATCGTGTCCGGCATTCTCAACGGCATCGACGACAAGGTGTGGGATCCGGCGACGGATCAGAACTTGGCGCTCACCTATGACCGCGCCAGTCTCGAGCGGCGGGCGGCCAACAAGCGGTTGCTTCAGGAAAGACTTGGATTGAAGCCCGATCCCGATGCGCTCCTCTTCGGCGTCGTCAGTCGCCTGTCCGAACAGAAGGGCCTCGACCTCGTGCTTGCAGGTCTCTCGCGCCTGCTCGCGGATGGCGCGCAGCTGGCTCTGCTGGGAGCGGGGGATCGCGCTCTGGAAGAGAGCTTCCAGACGGCGCGCGTCGTCTATCCGGGCCAGGTTGGATGTGTGATCGGCTACGACGAGAAGCTGGCTCATCAGATACAAGGCGGAAGCGACGCGCTTCTCGTGCCGTCGCGGTTCGAGCCCTGCGGCCTGACGCAGCTCTGCGCCATGCGCTACGGGAGCATCCCGGTCGTGTCGCGTGTGGGCGGATTGGCCGACACGATCATCGACGCCAATGAGATGGCCATCGCCACCGGCGCCGCGACGGGCTTCCAGTTCGGACCCGTCACTCTCAGTGCAACCCTGGATGCGATCGACCGGGTGAAGAACCTGTGGCGCGACAAGGACGCCTGGCAGCGCCTGCAGGGGAACGGCATGGGGGCAGACCTGAGCTGGCGCCGCCCGGCGCGGCAATACGCCGATCTGTATCGCAGTCTTCGCGCGTAACGAGGATGGAATCCTGAAAAGCCTTCCCCTCCGTTGATGTGCCCTTCCGGGAATGACACTCGCCACGTCATCACCGGCCTTGTGCCGGTGATCCCGATTGATTAAAGCGCAGCGCTTTTCCGTATCGGGATGGCCGGGACAAGCCCGGCCATGACGTCATGGGGTCAATGAGCAAAAGGCCGGTGCTCACACCTGTTTCAGGTCATGCGCTCCTCTTCTTCTCCGCCTTGCGCTGCTTCTCGGGCTTCAGCTGGAAGAGCAGCAGGGAATGGGCGGTGACGGTGTATTCCTTGCCGAACCTGAATTCGGCCGGCGCTTCCAGATCGGGTTGGTTGGTGTCGATGTGACACATCCAGGCTTCGCCGCCCACTACCTCGGGCAACGTGCACTTCACCACGTCATGATGCGCGTTGAGGATCAGCAGCAGGGTCACGTCCGTGCCGCGCCGGCGGATGCCCGTCGGCTGGGCGCGGCCGTCGAGCAGGATACTGATGCAGCGGGCATTCGGATCCTGCCAATGCTCCGGCGTCATCTCGTCCCCGGCAGGCGTGAGCCATGTCACGTCCTTGACGTCGAGTTCCTCGTTGTAGACGCCCGACAGGAACCGGCCCCTGCGCAGGATCGGCAGGTTCTGGCGCAGCTGAATGAGCTTGCGGGTGAATTCGAGAAGCTCGATCCCGTCGTCGTCGATCCCCTCCCAGTCGATCCAGGAAATCTCGTTATCCTGGCAATAGGCGTTGTTGTTGCCCTGCTGGGTCCGCGCGAATTCGTCGCCCGCGAGCAGCATCGGCGTTCCCTGAGAGAAGAGCAGGGTGGCGAGCATGTTGCGCATCTGGCGCAGCCGAAGCGTACGGATTTCCGGATCGTCGGTCGGCCCCTCGACACCGTAATTGGAAGAAAGGTTATGGTCGTGCCCGTCTTTGTTGTCCTCGCCGTTCGCCTCGTTGTGCTTGTCGTTATAGGAGACGAGGTCGTTCAGCGTGAACCCGTCATGGGCGGTGATAAAATTGACCGAGGCCCAGGGCCGGCGTCCGCGCTTGTTGAAGATGTCGGCCGATGCGGTGATGCGCGAGGCGAGTTCCGGCAGTTTTCCTTCCTCGCCTTTCCAGTACGCACGCACCGTGTCGCGATAGCGGTCGTTCCATTCCGCCCATCCGGGCGAGAAGCGTCCGACCTGATAGCCACCGGGTCCGCAATCCCATGGCTCGGCGATGAGCTTGACCTGGCTGAGAGCCGGATCCTGCCGGCAGGTATCGAGAAAGCGCCCGTCCTCTTCGAAGCCGTGGGGTTCGCGGCCGAGGATCGTCGCGAGATCAAAGCGGAAGCCGTCGATCTTCACCTCCTGGGCCCAGTAGCGCAAGGAGTCGGTGACCATCTGCAGCACGCGGGAATGGCTGAGATTGACCGTGTTTCCGGTGCCGGTGTCGTTGATGTAATAGCGCTTGTCGGGCGCGAGCCGGTAATAGGATGCGTTGTCGATGCCCTTGAAGGACAGCGTCGGCCCGAGCTCGTTGCCTTCGGCGGTGTGGTTGTAGACCACGTCGAGGATGACCTCGATCCCTGCGTCGTGGAGATGGCTCACCATCTCCTTCACTTCGTTCACGAAGGGCGTCGCAAGATAGCGTGGCTGCGGGGCGAAGAAGCCGATCGAATTGTAGCCCCAGTAATTCCGCAATCCCTTGTCGATGAGGTAGCTGTCGTCCACGAAGGCGTGGATGGGGAGCAATTCGACGGCGGTGACGCCGAGATTTCGGATGTACTCGATCACCTCATGCTGCATGAGGCCCGAGAAGGTTCCCCGCAGCTCGCGCGGCACCGCCGGATGCTGCATGGTGAAGCCGCGCAGATGCGTTTCGTAGACGATCGTGCGCTCCCATGGCGTCTGCGGCCGGCGTCCGCGTCCCCAGGTGAAGGCCGATTCCACGACGCGGCATTTGGGCATGAACCGCGCGCTGTCCCGCTTGTCGAAGGACAGGTCGGCGTCCGGCGAGCCGATGGTGTAGCCGAACAGGGCCGGGTCCCAGGTCAGATCGCCGATGAGCTGGCGGGCATAAGGATCGAGCAGAAGCTTGTTCGGGTTGAAGCGGTGGCCTTCCTTCGGATCGTAAGGGCCGTAGACGCGATAGCCGTAGGTGGTGCCGGGCCGCGCATCGGGCAGGTAGCCGTGCCAGACCTCGTCCGTATATTCAGGCAGTTCAACCCGTTCGAGTTCAGTCTTCCCGTCGAGGTCGAACAGGCAGAGCTCGACCTTGGTGGCGTTGGCGGAAAAGATGGCGAAATTGACCCCCAGTCCATCCCAGGTCGCTCCGAGGGGATAGGGCAATCCTTCGCGTACGCGGGATGTCCGCCTGACATTCGGGGCAACGATCTGAGCCGAGGAAAGCTCACGGGTATCGACTTTGTCGTTCATCGAGGGTCTCGGGAAACAAGCGGAGCAAAAACATTCATTGCGACAACGCGCGAGCCTGCATGAGGTCCCGTACAAGCGGAACTATATGTTCGTGCCGGAGCCTTCCTGATCGAGGACGAGAATGAGCGTCGCCAGAGGCGGGATCGTCAGGTTCAGGGAGCAGGGACGGCCATGGCTCGGCGTCTCGTCGGCCATGACTCCGCCGAGATTGCCCACGTTGCCGCCGCCATACTGGCCGGCATCCGTATTGACCGCCTCGCGATAAAAGCCCGGCAGCGGAACGCCGATGCGGTAGGCTTCCCGGACGACCGGCGTGAAGTTCGACGCCACGATAGCAATGGAGGTCTCGTCGTCACCGCGCCGCATCCAGGCGATGACGCTGTTGTCGCGGTCGTCGGAGACCAGCCACTCGAATCCCTTCGCCTCGCAATCGCGCTCGTGCAGGGCGGCGGTGGACTGGTAGGCGCGGTTCAGGTCTCTGATCAGCGACTGCACGCCCTTGTGGTAGGAGCTGTCAAGAAGATGCCAGTCGAGACTCTCGTCGTGGTTCCATTCTCGCTCCTGCGCGATTTCCCCGCCCATGAACAGGAGCTTCTTGCCGGGATGACCCCACATGAAGCCGAAATAGGCGCGCAGATTGGCAAAACGCTGCCACTGGTCGCCCGGCATCTTGCCGAGTAGCGATCCCTTGCCGTGAACCACCTCGTCGTGACTTAAGGGGAGGATGAAATTCTCCGAGAAGGCGTAGAGCAGCCCGAAGGTGAGATCGTGATGGTGGTACTGGCGGAAGACCGGATCCTTGCTGATGTAGCGCAAGGTGTCGTGCATCCAGCCCATGTTCCATTTGAACCCGAAGCCGAGACCTCCTGCGTAGGTCGGCTGGGACACGCCGGGCCATGCGGTGGATTCCTCCGCGATGGTGACTGCGCCCGGCGAGGTGGCATAGGCGACCTCGTTCATCTTGCGGATGAAGTCGATGGCGCCGAGATTCTCGTTGCCGCCGTAGCGGTTGGGAATCCACTCTCCGGACTTTCGCGAATAATCGAGGTAGAGCATCGACGCGACCGCATCGACCCGCAATCCGTCGAGATGGTACCGCTCCAGCCAGAACCGGGCATTCGCCACGAGGAAGCTCATCACCTCCCGGCGTTCGAAATTGTAGATGTAGGTGCCCCAATCCTGGTGAAAGCCCAGGCGCGGATCGGCATGTTCGTAGAGATGCGTGCCGTCGAAATAGGACAGCCCGTGCGGGTCGTTCGGAAAATGCGCCGGCACCCAATCGAGGATGATGCCGATCCCGGCAGCATGTGCCGCCTCGACGAAAGCGGCGAAATCCTCCGGCGTGCCGAAACGGCTTGTCGGCGCATACAATGAGATCGGCTGATAGCCCCATGAGCCGTCGAAGGGATACTCGGTGATCGGCAGAAGCTCGATATGCGTGAAGCCGAGATCCTTCACATAGGGAATGAGACGCACGGCCAATTCGCGATAGGTCAGGTAGCGATTGCCTTCCTCGGGGAGGCGCGCCCATGAGCCGAGATGACACTCGTAGATCGACATCGGCGCCTTGCGGTGGTTCTGCGCGGACCGAGAAGTCATCCACTCCGAATCCTGCCAGTCGAAACTCGGAGCGCTTTTGAGAATGGAGGCGGTTTCCGGCGGATGCTCCGCCGCGAAGGCGATGGGATCGGCCTTGAGGGCGAGGAGATTGCCGTGCAGGCCGATGATCTCGAACTTGTAGCGCTGATCAGGCGTGACATCCGGAACGAACAGCTCCCAGATCCCGCCTTCATGGCGGCGGCGCATGAGGTGGCGCCGCCCGTCCCAGGAGTTGAAGTCGCCCACCACGCTCACCCGGCGGGCATTGGGCGCCCAGACGGTGAACAGGAAGCCTTGAATGCCTCCGAGATCCAGAAAATGCGCCCCAAGCTTCGTATAGACCGCATCGCTCGTCGGATCGCCGATCCTCATGAGATCGTCGTCGGACAGGAAGGTGCCGAAGCTGTAGGGATCGTGCCGGATTTCCGTGGCGTCGTGCCGCTCGATCCGCAGCCTGTAGTCGGGCCGCTCGGGAGCGCTGAACGAAGCGACGAGCAGGCCGTCCGGAGGCCTCCGCTCCATCGGGGCGAGAACGGTCTGTCCGTCGCGGTCGAGAACCGTCACGGCATCGACATCCGGCACGATGGCGCGGATCTCCCATCGGCCGGGCGAAACTTCATGCGGCCCGAGCACGGAGAAGGGATCGCCCGAATTGACGATCTCGGCAACCGATGGCGGTTCGGCCGGGCGCGGCGATGCGCTCTGCGATCCACGACGGTGCTGATCCATTCGGTTATCCCCCTTCATCCACTGTCCCATAGGTGCTCTCGGAGCGCCATGGCGGCCGCTCCTCCGAGAGGTTTCATTATGGAGCAGGTGCTGGCTTGGACCAGAAGCAGTGCGGCTCCTAAAGGGTTCCGGGCGAATCTTTGTTAATGCGGGACGCCGTCGTCTCCATCGCGCCTGAGAACGACAAAGGGCAGAGTGCCCATGAGCGAAGCAATCGTCTCGCGATCGGACGTGATGAGAATATCCTCTCCCGTGAGCACGTTTTTCCAGCGCCCATGGGGCAGCGGGATTGCTGTGTCGCCCCAGGTGATTTGATCAGGGAACAGACCCTCGCTGTCCGCCAAACCATTCCAAAGGCGCGGCACGATGATGGCAAGTGCCGTCTCTCCCCGCTGCCTGAGATAGCCGAGCAGATGGGTCGAAAGCTTGCCCGTGACCGATAAGGGCCGGTAATCGCCCTCGGCGTAAAGATCCGGGGATGCCGCGCGATCGTGAAGCAGCCGCATGAGAACACGCTGCTTGATCCGATCGTCGGGCCAGGTCTTCATCAGGGTCGCAACCGGCTCGTTCGTGTCGAGCGCCTTGATCCGGGCTTCGTAATCCACCGGCCGCCGGTTGTCCGGATCGACCAGGGAGAAGTCCCAGAACTCGGTGCCCTGGTAGATGTCGGGGACCCCCGGCAGAGTCATCTTCAGGATGGTCCGCGAGAGCCCGTTCAGCATGCCCAGACGAGAAAGACGCCGGGCCAACGGTTGTAGGCGATCGAGGACGCGGTTCTTCGGATCGAGCACCGCATGAAGGAGCTGACGGGCCGCTCCCTCATAGGCCTCGTTCGGGGCAACCCAGCTCGTATGCCGCTTGGCCTCCCTCAGAGCCTTGGTGAGGTATTCTTCCATCCGCTCCTGAAATGCCTTCAGCTGCTTTCCATCGGTACTTTCAAGCAGCTCCAGGGGCCATGCGCCGAGGAGGGCCTGGAGCAGGATCACCTGATCGTTGGCATCCGGCGCAGGTGCGCCTTCCACCTCGGACAGGTGAGGACCAATGACGTCCCGCCAGAGGTCGAGCGCCCGTGCCCATTCCTCCGGCATCTCCGAAAGCGCGAGCAGGCGCGCCCGCGCATCCTCGCCGCGCTTCGTGTCGTGCGTCGCGGTGGCGATCATCGCATGCGGCCAGTCGCGCGCACGATCCGCATTCGACCGGTGGAACGCTTGCGGAGAGAGGCCGAAATGGCCCGGGTCGCCGCCGACTTCGTTGAGCGCGATCAGGCGGCCGTAGCGATAGAACAGGGTGTCCTCCAGGCTCTTGGCCATGACGGGGCCCGTGAGTTGCTGGAACCGCCGCCGGAAGCGGCGGATGTCGGCCGGATCAGCTTTTGCCTTGCCGAGAAGGGCTGCGGCGATGAAGTCGTGCATGCCGCGGTCCGGAAGGGTGCTGGATTGTTGCGCCTCCCGAACCGTCTCCCCGATCAAGCGGATATCCTCCTGCGCGGGCTCCCTCTCGCCGAGGTAGCTGCGATAGACCGGGAAGGACGCGATGATCTCCACAAGGGCTTGGCGTAGGGAGAAAGCCGTATAATCCCGCGTACGCCGGTCGGCATCGGCGATGGCCTTGATGTCCGATACCAGAACCTCCACCTCGCTGGCGAAATTCTTTCCAGTGATCTCGACCTTGGCCTGTTTCAGCAGGTCGTCATAGGAGCCCTGAAGGCCTGAAGCCTTCCGGTAGATCTGTTCGAAGGTGTCGCCTGCCTCGCCGTCCACGAGAATGCCGTCGATCACGTTGAGCACGTCATAGCCCGACGTTCCTGCGACCGGCCAGGGGCGCAACTCCTCGCCGGGCTCCAGGATCTTCTCGACCGCCACGAAGAAGCCCGGCCCCACCTTCCGCTGAAGGGCGCGGGTATAGCTCTCCGGATCGGCGAGCCCGTCGATATGGTCGATCCGCAAACCGTGGACGAGGCCATCGTCCACGAGGCGGACGATGAGTTCGTGCGTCTTCTCGAAGATCTCCGGAATCTCGACCCGGATTCCCGCCAGGGTGTTGATGTCGAAGAAACGGCGGTAGTTAATGTCGCTCGATGCCACCCGCCAGTACGAGAGCCGGTAGGCCTGGGCCTCGAGGAGGCGGTGCAGAATGTTGAAGCTTTCCGCCTGACCGGCAACGCCGTTGACGACGGCAACCGCGCTGTCGATGGCCTTCCTCACGGCTGGCGAAGCTGCGACTGCTTGGGCGAGTTCACGCTTTATCGTCTCGGCTTTTTCCGGTGAGGATGCGCTGTCCTCCAACGCCCGCAGGCGTTCGGTGAGGACGCGCAATTCACCGGTCCTCGTCTCGTCGGCGAGGGCGGCGAGCGCAAGATCGAGCACGACCGGATAGGTCGTCGGGCGTATCGGGAATCGGTGCTCCCAGTGCCAGACGCTGAAGGAGCCTTCCATGGCGTCCAATTTCAGCTGGAGTTCACCCTTCTCCAGCACTTCCCCATAAAGACCGCCGAGGGATGGAACGATCAGCTTGCCGTCGGCGCCGGGCCGCTCCCAGTCGATGTCGAAGGCCTCAGCCACGGGTGAGAACCGGCCCCATTCCAGCACCGAGAGCCACCAGCCGTTATCTTTTCCCCCCACGCCCATGTGGTTCGGAACGATGTCCAGGAGGAGCTTGAGGCCATGCTCCTTCAGCGCTGTCGAGAGGCGGCGGAAGCCCTCTTCGCCGCCGAGTTCGGGATTGATCGTCGAATGGTCGACGATGTCATAGCCATGGGTCGATCCGGGCGCGGCCGTCTGGATCGGCGAGGAATAGACGTGGCTGATGCCGAGCTTCGCCAGATAAGGCACGATCTTCACCGCGTCGTCGAAGGTGAAGTCCTTGTGGAACTGCAGGCGGTAGGTGGCCCGGGGCGGAGGCGACGCGAGGGTGTTGCGTCGGGCGCGGGCGTCCCGTCCTTCCTCCGCCAGGGCGACGGCGAGCCTAGGCATCAGGCTTCCCGGCGAGGCGATGGTCTCGATGGTGTTCGACAGGCGCCGCCGCCAGTTGGGGTGGCCCGCATCCATGCCCGGCATGTTGGGCTGGTTCAGTTCGCCCGAAGCATCCTCGATCTGCAGGGCGGTGAGGACGGAGGATGTGCGGCCGAGATAGCGGATCGTTTCCTCGAGCGGTGGTTTCCCCGGAAGATGGGACGAGGGGAGGAGGCCCTCCTTGGCCAATGCATCCGTGAGGTGCTGCCTGTCGGCAGCTCTGGCGAGGCGCTCATCGGCCGCCTTGGCGGGATCGAAGATCCCCAGCGTCTGGCGCAGGTCGATGTCGAGGCCGCGCCACCAGCCGGTGAGGGTCGGCAGGTCATGGGTGGTGATGACGGCCATGGCCGAGCGCGGATAGTCATCCGGCTTCTTGAAGGCAGATCCATCCCGCTCGAAGGGCAGGACCCGGTAGCTGAGGACGCCCGATTCCATGATGGCATTGGAGAAGCCTTCCGGGGCCGTGCCGAGATCCTCCGCGATCACGAGACACTGGGCGCGGTGGCTCTCCACGCGCAGCACCGCCAGCATCGCCTCGAACGGGTAATCCACATAGGCGCCCTGGGACGCAGGAGCGCCGGACGGGATGAGGAATAGCCGTTGCAGCTGGAAGGCATGGTCGATCCTGATCGCTCCGGCATGGCGCATATTGGCCGAGACGAGGTCGCGGAACGCGGCCAGTCCCTGCTCCTCCAGGGTGAGCGGGTTGAAGGGCGGCAGGCCCCAATCCTGCCCCTGGGGGCCAAGCGGATCCGGAGGCGCCCCGATGGAAAGGCCGGGGGCATAACGCTCCGGCGTCGCCCATATCTCGGAGCCGCCGCCGTCGGCACCCACGGCGAGATCCCGGTAGAGGCCGATGGGAAGCCCAGCGTCGCGGGCCTGTTCGGCCGCCTGCGCGAGCTGGGTATCGGCCAGCCATTGCAGCCAGGCGTGGAAGGTCACCCGTTCCGCCTGATCCATGCGAAACCGCCTGACGGCGACGGAATGGACCGAACGATAACCCTCGGGCCAATCGCCGCTCCAGAACCGGCCCTGCTCCCGGAAATGCTCGGAGAGGGCTTCGAAAGTCGCATGAGCCTCCAGGGCTTCGCCGCCGGCCCGCCGGAACGCCTCGAAGGCGGCATGGTCGCCGGACGCCTGGAAATGCTTCCAGAGGGAATCGAGAAGCGGGCGCTTGAGAGCCCAGACCTCGGCATAATCGATGAGCTGGGCACTTCGGAGACGGGCGAGGCGCGCCTGCACGTCCGGCTCGTCGAGAAGCGCTGCGCCGCCGCTCTCCTTGAACCCTGCAACCGCTGTCGGGTCGATATAGATGGACTCGAGGAAGAGCCGTGAGGAGGGAGAATAGGGCGAGATCTTCGAACGATCCGAGGCGAAGAGCGCGTGGACCGGGCTGAGGCCCAGGAAGGCGCCGCCGAGGCGGCCGACGCTCTCGGCCGCCAGCGACACGTCCGAATAGTCGCCGATGCCGAAGTCGCGCTCGGATCGCAGGGAGTATATCTGTGCGGCCGCGCCCCAGAGCCTTGCCTCCCCCTGGAAGGCGTCCGGCTCCCAGCACCGGCCCGGCGCGGCGATGATGGTCGTCTCCCTGTCTCCGAGACGGAGGCGGTGATAGCCTGTCGGCAGGGCGGGGAGGTCCAGGTCGCTCTCGTCCGTGTCGAGGCGTCCCTCATGGACCGCGCCGTTCTCTTCGATCAGGATCCAGGATTGCGAACCGGGAGCCGCGCGGAATTCGATGGTCGAAGGCGTGTCGGCATCGACCGTGACGACGGCCGGGACCGCACCGTTCTTCAATCGCTCCAGCCGGCCGAGGCTCTCGTGAGCATTTGCCTCGGACGAGATATCGAGACCGAGAGCCGTCAGCAGTGCTTGCCGGGTTTCCAGGCTGGTCTCCACGCTGTTCCCGAATGCATCGGTGTAGTCAGACGAAATACCGACAAGGGCGGCCATGCGCTCCAAGAGAGCGTCCAGCTTGCTCATGCCGATTGTCCTTTCAAGATGATGCCCGACCAGGGCGGGAGCTGAAGGTTTGTGCTGCTCGCATCGATGTTGGGGCCAGCCCAGAGCGCGCGCGCGCCGTCTTCGAGGCGTACCGTCATCGGAGCGCCGCCGAAATTCGCAAGAAGGCGGAGCATGCTCTCGGCGAAGCGCCAGCTCACGTCGAGCGTGTTCTCCGGCGACACCTTATATTGCGAACCGCGATATTCGCTCTTGAGCAGCGGAACGATTTCCCTCCGCCTGATGCCGAGGAGATGACGGGTTCGTGACAGGAATTCGCGATGCGGCGAACGCTCCAGCTCCGGCCAGTCGAGCCTGGAGTGCTCGAAGGTCGCTCGATCCGTCGGATCGGGAATCCTCTGTGACATTTCCGGATCCGTGAAGGCCTTGAAGCGCTTGAACTCGCCTCGCCGCCCATCCCGAACGGCTTTGGCGAGATCCGGCTCACTCTCGAAATCGACGAAGAACTGGAACGGCGTCGAAGCGGCCCATTCCTCGCCCATGAACAGCATTGGGATCTGCGGCGAGAGAAGGGAGATGGCTTGCGCGAGTTCGAGGCGCTCCGGCGGGATCAGGTGTGCGAGGCGCTCGCCGAAAGCGCGGTTGCCGACTTGATCGTGGTTCTGCAGGAAGGCCACAAAGGCGCTCGGCGGCAGATGTCCCGACGGCTCGCCGCGGACGATGCCGTCCTTATGCGGGGAAGGATCGCCCTGATAGGCAAAGCCTTCCGCCAGCGATCGGCCGAGATGCTGGAGCGGCCTGTTCGCATAATCCTCGTAATAGCCCTCGTTCTCCCCGGTCAGGAGCGCGTGCCAGGAATTGTGGACGTCGTCCGCCCATTGGGCTGTATGAAGCTTCGGCTGGCGTGTCTCGTCGCGATTGAGCCAGCGCGCCTGGTTAGCCTCGTTTTCGAGCACGAGATGAACGTGACGATCGGGGATCGTCTGCCTGATGCGGTTCGCAAGTTCCTCGATGAAGTGCGGCTGACCATCGTCGACGATGGCATGGACCGCATCGAAGCGAAGTCCGTCGAAGTGAAACTCTTCCAGCCAGTAGAGTGCATTGTGGAAGAAGAAATCGCGCACCACGCGGCTGCCTTCGCCATCCACGTTGATCCCGGCGCCCCAGGGGGTCGGGTGGCGCTCGGTGAAGAAGGTCTTGGCATAGGCGTGGAGATAATTTCCGGACGGCCCGAAATGGTTGTAGACCACGTCGAGGAACATCATGAGGCCAAGCTCGTGCGCGCGCTCAACCAGACGCTTGAGATCGTCCGGGCTTCCATAAGCCGCGTCCGACGCATAGGGCAGAACGCCGTCATAGCCCCAGTTGCGACGGCCCGGGAACTCGCCGATCGGCATGAGTTCGATGGCCGTCACGCCAAGGTCTCTCAATCTTTCAAGCTTGGCCATCAGGCCCGCATAGGTGCCCTCCGGCGTGGCCGTTCCCACATGGACCTCATAGAGAATGGTCTCCTCCCAGGGTCGGCCCTTCCAGGAGGTGTCGGACCACACGTAGGATTGCGGATCGACCACGAGGCTGAGCCCGTGAACATCGTCGGGCTGGAAGCGGGACGCCGGATCGGGCACGACGAGATTGCCGTCGATCCTGTAGCCGTAGCGGCTTCCGACATGCGCCTGCCCGGAGACATGACGATGCCATCCATCGGCATCCGCCTGCAGCGGATGATTGTTGCCGTCGAGCACAAGGCTCACGTCGCGCGCCGTCGGCGCCCACACGGCAAAGCGAATGCCATCGGAGGTTATCTCTGCCCCAAAGGGCATGGAGTGAACGCGCCGCATCGGATCCCCGGAATCTCTTCATGGAAGCACTTGCGAACGAGCATCTTAAGGCAATGTTCCAGCCAGCACCAAAAAAACAGCCAAGCTCGGATTCCATGCAACGCTTCCCGTGTCGGCAAGCTCGGCCGTTATCGCTGATTGGGGTACTCGCAAATTTTCTCGATTTTCTGCGGAACCGATGACGGGGGGAGATAGTTTAACTGCGCGACTGCCTTTGGCGCGGGGGTCGCTGGGGATCGCGCCGCTGAGCGAACATGCTGGAATCATTTCAACTGGAAGCCGATGCGGCTTTCCCGACAACGGCGCATGCCGAATTGCAGGACAGCATCCCGCCGTCCGTTTCCGTTAAACGACGTCAGTCCATCCTTTTCGTCACATCCGAGATCGCCGATTACATCAAGGCCGGAGGCCTCGGCGAGGTTTCCGCCGCGCTTCCGCGCGCTCTTCGCCGGCATTACGACGTCCGCATTCTCATCCCGGGCTATCGTCAGGTTCTGTCGCAGATCGGGCCTGTGGAGGAGGTTGCCCGTCTGCCGGCTTCCTTTGGGATTCCCGCCTGCGGCCTCGGGCGCGGCACGACGCAGGACGGCCTGACGGTCTACGTTCTGCTCTGTCCCGAACTCTATGACCGAGACGGCTCGCCTTACGTCGACAGCTTCGGCATGGATTGGAGCGACAACGATATCCGCTTCGCGCGCCTCGGCCTCGCGGCAGCCGATATCGCCTGCGGCAGCGGCGATCCCTTGTGGCGTGCCGATCTCATGCATCTCAACGATTGGCCATCGGGGCTCGCATCGGCCTATCTGGCCTGGCGCGGGCAACACATCCCGACCATCCTGACAATTCATAACCTTGCCTATCAGGGCAATTTCGACCGCAGCCGCCTGTCGCATCTCGGTATTCCCGATGCGGCATTTCAGATCAACGGCGTCGAGTTCTACGGCAAGGTCTCCTTCCTGAAGGCTGGCATCTATTACTCGTCTCACATCACGACGGTCAGTTCCACCTATGCCCAGGAGATCACCCGTCCGGAATTCGGCTGTGGCCTCGACGGTTTGTTGCGGACGTGCGCCGAGCAGGGGCGACTGGACGGCATCATCAACGGTATCGACGAGAGCTGGGATCCGAGCCGGGACCCCTATCTGGTGAGCCCGTTCTCGGCGGAGAACTGGCGCGGCAAGCGCATCAATGCCGACAGCGTGCGCGAGAATTTCGGACTGGCCCTGTCGAATGGGCCGCTCTTCGCCGTCGTGTCCCGCCTGGTTCACCAGAAGGGCGTCGATCTCGCCATCTCGGCGGCGGAGACCATCGTCTCGCAGGGCGGGCAGATCGCCGTCATCGGCCAGGGCGAGCCTCGTTTCGAATCCGAGCTGCAGGCGCTCGCAAACCGCCATCCCGGTTCCGTCGGCGTGAAGATCGGTTACGACGAGGGCGATGCCCGTCGCATGTATGCGGGCAGCGACTTCCTGCTCATGCCGTCGCGCTTCGAGCCCTGCGGTTTGAGCCAGATGTATGCGCAGCGTTTCGGCTCCCTGCCGATCGCGCATCGAACCGGCGGACTTGCCGATACCATCGAGGACGGCATCAACGGGTTCCTGTTCGGTGAACCGTCGCTTCACCGTTTCATGGACGCCATTCGGAGAGGTCTTGAAGCCTTCCGTTCGCGACCTCGCTTCACGGCCATGCGAAGGGCTGCGATGAGCAGGCCGCACGGTTGGGACCGGTCCGCTTCCCGTTATCAGGAAGTCTACGAGCGCGCCCGACAGACAGCACTCGCCTAGTCGCTGCTCATCATACAACAGATGGACAATGGGCTGACGAATGTTCAGCCCATTTTTCGTTCATTCCGGCCGGAGAATGGACGAAAATGAGATGATGTTTCAGCCTTATTCTTAAGCCTGTGCCGCTTTTTCGGGCACGGACCGCATGGCCATATCCCTGTCGCCTTCGGAGGAGAAATCACCCAGTCCTGAAGCACAAGGCGTTATTCGAGCTGGCATGGTTCTTGCGTAATTGCCCGGCGTTGCACCTGAAACAGGGCAGCCAAGGGAGAGGACCTATGTCGATGTTGAAGATGACCCGCAGACACCTGATGGCGCTGGCCTCCGCCGCGCTGGTTTCCGGCACTGTCATGGGAACGGCGCAAGCGCAGGAGACCATCAAGGTCGGCGTTCTGCACTCCCTGTCCGGCACGATGGCGATCAGCGAGACGACGCTGAAGGACGTCATGCTGATGCTCATCGAGGAGCAGAACAAGAAGGGCGGTCTGCTCGGTAAGAAGCTCGAGGCGGTGGTCGTCGATCCTGCTTCCAACTGGCCTCTCTTCGCCGAGAAAGCACGCGAGCTGATCAGCCAGAACAAGGTCTCGGCCGTGTTCGGATGCTGGACCTCCGTGTCGCGCAAGTCCGTGCTGCCGGTGTTCAAGGAGCTCAACAGCATCCTCTTCTACCCGGTGCAATATGAGGGCGAGGAAAGCGAGCGGAACGTGTTCTACACGGGCGCCGCGCCGAACCAGCAGGCAATCCCTGCCGTCGATTATCTGGCCAAGGAAGAAAAGGTCGAACGCTGGGTCCTCGCCGGAACCGACTACGTCTATCCGCGTACGACCAACAAGATTCTCGAAGCCTATCTGAAGTCTAAAGGCGTGAAGTCCGAGGACATCATGATCAACTATACGCCGTTCGGCCATTCCGATTGGCAGACCATCGTGGCCGACATCAAGAAGTTCGGCTCGGCCGGCAAGAAGACGGCCGTGGTTTCCACCATCAACGGCGATGCCAACGTGCCATTCTACAAGGAACTCGCCAACCAGGGCGTGAAGGCGACGGATATCCCGGTCGTGGCCTTCTCCGTCGGCGAGGAGGAGCTTGCCGGCATCGACACCAAGCCTCTCGTCGGACACCTCGCCGCCTGGAACTATTTCCAGTCCGTCGACACGCCGGACAACAAGGCCTTCATCGAGAAGTGGAAGACCTTCACCAAGAACGACAAGCGCGTCACCAACGATCCGATGGAAGCGCACGTGATCGGCTTCAACATGTGGGTGAAGGCGGTCGAGAAGGCCGGAAGCACGGATCCCGACAAGATCATCGACGCGATCGTGGGCGTCGAGGTCCCGAACCTGACCGGCGGCGTGTCCAAGATGCTCCCGAACCACCACATCACCAAGCCGGTTCTCATCGGCGAGATCAAGGAGGACGGACAGTTCGAAACCGTCTCGCAGACGGACGCGCTCGTCCCGGGCGATGCTTGGTCCAAGTACCTCGAAGGCTCAAAGGACCTGATTGCCGACTGGAAGGATCTCAAGTGCGGCAACTACAACACCGTCACGAAGAAGTGCGGCGCCTGATCTAGGCGCGCAATGCCACGAGGGCGGCCTGCCGGGCCGTCCTCGCCCGATCCTCCGTTCGAAGTTGATTGCATGACCAGCTTGCGCAGCATTCTGCGAGCCTTCGTTCTGCTCATCGGAACGATGTCGGCCGCCATGGCCGGGCCCTATGAGGGCGCCCTGTCTAAATTCGTGGCGGACAGCTATGCCGATACCGAGGTAGCCATCGGCGTCGTCGCCGGCAGCGGCCATGCGCAGGCCATGAACGTCATCGAAGGCCTGCGTAACGGAAGGCTTATGATTGCCGCAGGGCAGGTTTATATCCGCGACAGCGCCGGCCGCTTCAGTGATGCGGCGACAGGACAGACGGTCGAGGTTCCCGCAGGCGCGAAGCCCGTGCGGGTCAACAACCGTGTGCGCCGCGCCGTCGAGGCAGCGCTCGGCAGCATGACGCTGCTCAGCCCCGAGGCAGGGATCCGCATGGATGCAGCCCGTGCGGTTTTCCGCTCGCGCGATGCGGCGGCGCTCCCGACCCTCGAACGAGCCATCGTCCAGGAGAACGAAGTCGGCGTGCGGAATGCGCTCGAAAGCGCACGTGCCGCGATCCTTCTCAACAAACCCGATGCTTCATCTTCGGAAAAACTCGCCGCCATCGAAACCCTCCATGCCCGCGGCGATCAGGATGCGCTGGCTCTCCTGTCCTCATTGCCGTCCGGAACGTCGGCGGACGTATCCGATGCCGCGAGCAAGGCTGCCGATGGCATCCGCTCGCGGCTCGCGCTCTGGAACGGCGTGCAGAACGTCTGGTACGGGATCTCCCTCGGGTCTGTCCTGCTATTGGCGGCCATCGGCCTCTCCATCACCTTCGGCACCATGGGCGTCATCAACATGGCCCATGGCGAGATGGTCATGATCGGCGCCTATACGACCTTCCTGGTGCAGGAGGTGATCCGCACCCACGCTCCCGGTCTCTTCGGGGCCTCGCTGTTCATCGCGCTGCCGCTCGCCTTCCTGGTGGCCGGATCGATCGGCATCCTCATCGAGCGCACGGTCATCCGCTTCCTGTACGGCCGTCCGCTCGAAACGCTTCTCGCTACATGGGGCATATCCCTCATCCTGCAGCAGGGTGTCCGCACCATTTTCGGCCCCACCAACCGTGAGGTCGGCACGCCCGCATGGATGAGCGGCGCGCTTGAAATCGGCGGCCTGAGTCTCACCTATAACCGCATCGCCATCGTGGTCTTCGCCTTTGCGGTCTTTACGACCCTGCTCCTCGTGCTGCGGTATACGTCGCTCGGTCTCTATGTGCGCGCCGTCACGCAGAACCGGCGCATGGCGGGCTCAATGGGCATTCGGACCAACCGCATCGATGCCCTGGCCTTCGGGCTCGGATCCGGTGTTGCCGGAATCGCCGGCGTGGCGCTGTCGCAGATCGACAACGTCAGCCCCAATCTCGGACAGGGCTACATCATCGACAGCTTCATGGTTGTCGTGTTCGGCGGCGTCGGAAATCTCTGGGGCACGCTGGTCGGCGCCATGACGCTCGGCATCGCCAACAAGCTGCTCGAACCCTATGCGGGCGCTGTGCTCGGCAAGATCGTTCTGCTCATCGCAATCATTCTATTCATCCAGAGGCGTCCGCGCGGTCTCTTCGCGCTCAAAGGCAGGGCCGTCGAAGCATGACAAAGCAATCCGTGCTCGATCGCCAGAGCATCATCGTCCTTCTCCTGCTGGGAGCGGCCGCCATTCTGGTGCCGGTCCTGAACGTGGCGGTCTTGCAGGGATCTCCGTTCCACCTGTCGGACCATCTGGTGCCGCTGCTTGGCAAGTACATATGCTTTGCCCTGCTTGCCCTCTCGGTCGACCTGATCTGGGGCTTCTGCGGCATTCTCTCGCTCGGGCACGGAGCCTTCTTCGCGCTCGGCGGCTATGCGATGGGCATGTACCTCATGCGCCAGATCGGGCCTCGCGGCGTCTATTCCGATCCGGTCCTGCCTGATTTCATGGTGTTCCTGAATTGGAAGGAACTGCCCTGGTTCTGGCATGGGTTCGACTGGTTTCCGTTCGCCGTCCTCATGGTGCTCGTCGTGCCGGGCCTTCTCGCCTTCGTGTTCGGATGGTTCGCCTTCCGCTCTCGGGTGACGGGCGTCTATCTTTCCATCATCACACAGGCCATGACCTTCGCTCTGATGCTCGCCTTCTTTCGCAATGACATGGGCTTCGGCGGCAATAACGGATTGACGGACTTCAAGGATATCCTGGGTTTTCCGATTCAGTCTGCATCGACACGCATCGTGCTGTTCGTACTGTCGGTAGCCGCGCTCGCCGGCGGTTACCTCCTGTGCCGCTGGGTGGTGCATTCCAAATTCGGCAAGGTACTCGTGGCGGTGCGCGACGCGGAAAGCCGCACCCGCTTCCTCGGCTATCGCGTCGAGCACTACAAGCTCGCCGTCTTCACGCTCTCGGCCATGCTGGCCGGCATTGCCGGTGCGCTCTACGTGCCGCAGGTCGGCATCATCAACCCAAGCGAGTTCGCGCCGGCAAATTCCATCGAGCTGGTCATCTGGGTGGCGGTCGGCGGCCGTGGAACGCTGGCTGGACCCATCCTGGGCGCGCTGCTGGTCAACGCGGGCAAAACTTGGTTCACCGGCGTGCTACCGGAGTTCTGGCTCTTCGCGCTTGGAGGACTCTTCGTCTTCGTCACGCTCCTGATGCCGCGCGGCATCCTTGGCGCGGCCAAGGATCTCTGGACCGGCGCCAACCAACGGATGAGGTCCCGGCCTGTGCCTGACACAGTCTCGCAGGCGGCGGAGTAGGAATATGACGGCACCCATCACTCCGACGCTTCTCTACCTCGACAACGTCTCCGTGTCCTTCGACGGCTTCCGGGCCTTGAACGCCCTGTCGCTTGCGGTCGACCATGCGGAGATGCGCGCCATCATCGGCCCCAACGGGGCCGGCAAGACCACGATGATGGATGTGATCACCGGCAAGACACGCCCGAACGAAGGCACGGCGCTCTTCGAGGGCACGCACGATCTGACGGCGCTCGACGAGGCTGCGATTGCCGAACTCGGGATCGGCCGCAAGTTCCAGACGCCGACCGTGTTCGAGATGCACAGCGTCGAAGACAACATCCTGCTCGCCCTCAAGGAGAACCGCTCGCCCTTCGCCACGCTGCTGTCGCGACGGACTACTCGGGAGCGCGAGCGGATCGACACGCTTTTGGAGCGGGTGCGCCTGACGGCGCATCGCCACCGCAAGGCGGGAGAACTGTCGCACGGCCAGAAGCAATGGCTCGAGATCGGCATGCTGCTGGCGCAGCAACCAAAGCTCCTCCTGATCGACGAGCCCGCCGCCGGCATGACCGATCAGGAAACCGCCGATACAGCGGATCTGCTGCGCGACATCGCGAAGACGCAGGCCGTCATCGTGGTGGAGCATGACATGACCTTCGTGCGCGACCTCGACGTGAAGGTCTCCTGCCTGCACGAAGGCTCCGTGCTTGCCGAGGGAACGCTCGATGCAGTGAGCGCGAACGAGCGGGTCGTCGAGGTTTACCTGGGGCGATGACGATGCTGTCAGTGGAAAATCTGTCCCTGTACTACGGCGCCGCACAGGCTCTGCGCGGCGTATCCGTCAACGCGTCCGTCGGCGAGGTCACCTGCGTGCTGGGCCGGAACGGCGTCGGCAAGACTTCGCTTCTACGCGCCATCGCCGGGCATCGCCCGATCGCGGGTGGCAGCATTCATTTCGAGGGTCGAGACATCGCACGCCTGAAACCCTTCGAGCGGGCGGCACTCGGGATCGCCTATGTCCCGCAGGGCCGCGAGATCTTTCCGCTCCTGACCGTCAAGGAGAACCTCGAGACTGGCTTTGCCCCGTTGAAGCGTGGCGAGAAGACGATACCGGAAGAGGTTTTCGAGCTGTTCCCTGTCCTGAGAACCATGCTTGGCCGGCGCGGGGGCGATCTGTCCGGCGGTCAGCAGCAGCAATTGGCCATTGGGCGGGCCCTGGTCACGCGGCCGCGCCTGCTCGTGCTCGACGAGCCCACGGAAGGCATCCAGCCGTCGATCATCAAGGACATCGGCCGGGCGATAACCTACTTGCGCGAACGGAAGGATATGGCCATCCTCCTGGTCGAGCAGTATTTCGACTTCGCCCGCGATCTGGCCGACCGGTTCGTGGTGATGGAGCGTGGCGAAATCGTCCAGCATGGCGACCGTTCGGCGCTTGAGGGAGATGATGTACGTCAGCGCTTGGCCATTTGATGGCGTCTCCCAATCCGGATCTCAGCAGCGTCAGCGCGCGGTCGGGCGGGTTGCGTTCAGCGCAGCCGGGCTTGATGGCCGCACCCGTCCCATGCGGATCGAAGAGAGCGGATCCATGCGGATCAGGCTTCCGAAGGGTGCGGGGCGCGGGCTCGACGCGGTTCTCGTCAACACGGCGGGCGGCATCGCCTGCGGCGATCGTTTTTCTGTTCGGATCGAAGCAGGTTCCGGCGCTGCGGTGACGGTTGCGACTCCGGCGGCCGAGAAGGTCTACCGGTCAGACGGCCCGGTCGCGGAGCTGGTGGTCGATCTCAAGGTCGCGGCCGACGCACGGCTCGACTGGCTGCCGCAGGAAACTCTCCTGTTCGATCAGGCGCGTCTTTGCCGAAGCCTCGCTGCGGACATGGCCGAGAATGCGAGCCTGACATTGTTCGAGGCCGTCGTGTTCGGGCGGGAAGCGCGAGCCGAGCGGATTATGGACGGGTTGTTCGAGGACCGCTGGCGCATTCGGCGGGGAGGGCGCCTCATTTATGCCGATACGCTGCGGATCGACGGCCCTATCGGTGACCTTCTTCGGAAGCCCGCCGTCGGCAATGGAGCCCGCGCCTTCGCCACGTTGATCCATGTGGCGCCCGATGCGGAAGCGTGGCTGGACTTGGTGCGCGAGCATCTCTCCTCCATTGGCGGCTGCGACGCCGCAGCCAGTGCCTGGAATGGGCTACTCGCCGTGCGTTTCTGCGCGTTGAAGATCGAAGCGCTTCGCGCTGCCGCCATTCCGTTCCTGCTCGCCTTTCGCGGCGAGCCTCTGCCTCGTGTCTGGCTCAGCTAGGGTCGAACCATGCAACTCACTCCCCGTGAAAAAGACAAGCTCCTGATCGCCATGGCTGCCATGGTCGCCCGCCGCCGGCTGGAGCGCGGTGTGAAGCTCAATCACCCGGAAGCCATCGCCCTCATCACCGATACGGTCGTCGAAGGCGCGCGCGACGGACGTTCCGTCGCCGAACTGATGGAGGCGGGGGCGCATGTGGTCACGACCGACCAGGTGATGGAAGGCGTCGCCGAGATGATCCACGACGTGCAAGTGGAAGCGACCTTTCCCGATGGCACCAAGCTCGTCACAGTTCACCACCCGATCCGTGGCGCGGCCTCCAGGGACGTGCCCGGCGAAGTGACTGCGCAGGAGGGCGAGATCGTCTTCAACGATGGCGCCGAGCGCGTTGTTCTCACCGTCGCCAATACGGGCGACAGGCCGATCCAAGTCGGCAGCCATTACCATTTCTTCGAGACCAATCCAGCCCTGTCCTTCGAGCGAGAGAAGGCCCGCGGCATGCGGCTCGACATCGCGCCCGGTACGGCGGTGCGCTTCGAGCCCGGTGCCACGCGCGAGGTGGTTCTCGTTCCACTGTCCGGCAAGCGCGAGGTCTATGGGTTCCGCCAGGGCGTGATGGGAGCGCTGTGATGTCGAATGCAAGAAAGCCAGCCTCCCTGCCGCGTTCCGGCTATGCGGATATGTTTGGCCCGACGAAAGGCGACCGCATCCGCCTCGCCGATACGGCTCTCGTGATCGAGGTGGAGAAAGATTTCACCACCTATGGCGAGGAGGTGAAGTTCGGCGGCGGCAAGGTGATCCGCGACGGCATGGGACAGGCGCAGACGACCCGCGCCGAGGGTGCGGTCGACACGGTCATCACCAATGCGGTTATCCTCGATCATTGGGGCATCGTGAAAGCCGATATCGGCATCAGGGGCGGGCTGATTGCCGCCATCGGCAAGGCCGGGAATCCGGACGTGCAGCCCAACGTGGACATCGTCATCGGGCCGGGCACGGAGATCATTGCCGGCGAAGGCAAGATCATCACGGCGGGCGGCTTCGATTCCCATATCCACTTCATCTGCCCGCAGCAGATCGAAGAAGCGCTCATGTCCGGCATCACCACGATGCTGGGTGGCGGAACGGGACCTGCGACGGGAACCTTCGCCACCACCTGCACGCCGGGACCGTGGCACATCGCTCGGATGATCGAGGCGGCCGACGCCTTTCCGATGAACTTGGCCTTCACGGGCAAGGGGAATGCCTCGAAGCCGGACGCCCTGGAGGAGATGATACAGGCCGGCGCCTGCGCGCTGAAGCTGCACGAGGATTGGGGCACGACCCCGGCAGCCATCGATTGCTGCCTCTCTGTGGCGGATGCCTACGACGTGCAGGTGATGATCCACACCGACACTCTCAACGAATCCGGTTTCGTCGAGGACACCATCGCGGCGTTCAAGGGGCGGACGATCCACGCCTTTCACACGGAGGGCGCGGGCGGCGGCCATGCGCCCGACATCATCAAGGTGGCGGGCCTGCCCAACGTGCTGCCGTCCTCCACGAACCCGACACGCCCCTATACGGTGAACACCATCGACGAGCATCTCGACATGCTCATGGTCTGCCATCACCTGTCGCCGTCGATCCCCGAGGACCTGGCCTTTGCCGAGAGCCGCATCCGCAAGGAGACCATTGCGGCGGAAGACATCTTGCACGATATCGGGGCGCTCTCGATGATGTCCTCCGACAGCCAGGCGATGGGTCGCGTCGGCGAGGTTATCATCCGCACGTGGCAGACCGCGCATAAGATGAAGGTCCAGCGCGGCGCGCTCCCGGGCGAAACCGGCGACAACGACAATTTCCGTGCCCGTCGCTATGTGGCGAAATACACGATCAATCCGGCCATCGCCCATGGCGTGTCCAGGCATATCGGCTCGGTCGAGGTCGGCAAGCTCGCCGATCTCGTGGTCTGGACGCCGGCCTTCTTCGGCGTGAAGCCCGATCTCGTGCTGAAGGGAGGCGCCATCGCGGCGGCTCTCATGGGCGATCCCAATGCATCCATTCCGACGCCGCAACCGGTGCATTACCGCCCGATGTTCGGTGCCTATGGCCGGGCGCTCGCCGCGACCTCGCTCACCTTCGTGTCGAAGGCTGCCGTGGAGGATGGCCTGGCGGAAAGGCTCGGCGTCCAGAAGAAGCTCGTCGCCGTTGAGAACGTTCGCAGCGGGATCGGCAAGAAGGACATGGTGCTCAACGATGCGACGCCCGTGATCGAGGTCGACCCCGAAACCTACGACGTTCGCGCCGATGGCGAGCTTCTCGTCTGCGAACCCGCGAAGGCTCTTCCCATGGCCCAACGTTATTTCCTTTTCTGATATGATCCGCGCCACATCCATCATTCGCCGCGATGCCGTCGAGCAGGACCGCATCGTCGATGTCATCACCCTCGATCATGGCGACAGGCACCGCCGCCGCATCATGCTCAATGCCGATGGCGGAACCTCCTTCCTGCTCGACCTCGACAGGGTCGATGTGCTGGAAGACGGCGATGCCATCCGTCTGGAAAGCGGCTGGCTCGTGGAAGTCAGGGCCGCGCCGGAAAAGCTCGTGGAGATCACCACGGAGAATCCGCTCGATCTCCTGACCCTCGCCTGGCATATCGGCAACCGACATGTGCCGGCGGAGATCACCCGCGAGGCGATCTACATCGCCTATGACCACGTTCTGGTCGATATGCTGCTGGGCTTAAGCGCCAAGGTCGAGATCGTCGAGCGTCCTTTCCGGCCCGTGCGCGGTGCCTATCATCATCACGAGCATGGCAGGGATTCTGACCACCATGGATACAGCCATGGATGAGGATTCCTTGAATGTGCAGGGAAGGAGCGGCGAGGCGGCGATCCTGCCGCTCTTCGCCTGGCTCTCGCCGTCCTATCCCGTCGGCTGCTATGCCTATTCGCATACGTTGGAATGGGCTGTGGAGGCCGGCGACGTCATCGATGAAGCAAGCCTCGTCGGATGGCTGACCGATCAGCTCACGCTTGGGTTCGGGCTCAACGATGCCATTCTCCTGAGCCAAGCCTACGGGTCCGTGGAGCGGAGCGATCGTGAGGCTCTCGAAGCGATCAACGAGCTCGCTCTTGCCCTGTCGCCATCCGCCGAGCTTTATCTCGAGACCAGCCAGCAGGGGCGCAGCTTCCTTGATGCGACGCTCGCCGCATGGCCCTCGCCACGCCTGCTCCAGATCGAGGGAGACGTTGCTTTTCCCGTTGCCATCGGTATGGCTGCGGCGGCTCATGGCATTCCGCTCTCAATCACCGCGCAGGCCTATCTCTTCGGACTGGTGCAGACGCTCGTTTCCGCCGCCATCCGTCTGGCGCCCATCGGGCAGACGGCGGGCATCCGTGTATCGGCCGCACTGGCCGAGACTGTGCAGGATATTGCCCGTCAGGGAATGGCGCTCACGCTCGACGATATCGGCGGCTCGACCTTTCGGGCCGATCTCGGCTCGTTCCATCACGAAAACCAGTATACGAGGCTTTTCCGCTCATGAAATCTCAGACAGGACCCCTTCGCGTCGGCATCGGCGGGCCGGTCGGCTCGGGCAAGACAGCCTTGATGGAAGCGCTGTGCAAGACGTTCCGCGAGCGCTACGACATCTGCGCGATCACCAACGACATCTACACCAAGGAGGATGCACGCCTCCTGACCGTCGCCGGGGCGCTGCCGGTAGAACGCATTATGGGCGTGGAAACGGGCGGATGCCCGCACACGGCCATTCGCGAGGATGCGTCCATCAACCTTGCGGCCATCGCCACCATGCGCAAGCGCTTTCCGGCGCTCGATATCGTGCTGGTGGAATCCGGCGGCGACAATCTGGCCGCGACCTTCTCGCCCGAGCTCGCCGATCTGACGATCTACGTCATCGACGTGGCCGGCGGCGAGAAGATCCCGCGCAAGGGCGGCCCCGGCATCACGCGCTCCGATCTCCTCGTGGTCAACAAGATCGACCTTGCGCCCCATGTCGGCGCCGATCTGGCGATCATGGAAGAGGATACGAAGCGCATGCGTGGTCAGAGGCCTTACGTGTTCAGCAATATCCGCGACGGCATTGGGGTCGATGCTATCGCCACATTCGTCGAACAGGCCGGCGGCCTGTCCAGCGCAGCCTGAAGGAGGGTTTTCAGCATGATCAAACGCTCAATTCTCATCGCGACGTCGGTCGCTGCATCCACGCCCGCCCTGGCTCATACGGGCCATGATGCGGTCTCGGGTGTCCTCGCCGGTTTCGTGCATCCTCTGACGGGCGTCGATCATGTGCTCGCCATGGTCAGCGTCGGCCTCTTCGCGGCTCTTCTCGGCGGGCGAGCGCTATGGGCCGTTCCCGCGAGCTTCGTGGGCATGATGCTTATTGGCGGAATGATCGGCTTTGCCGGGATCGAAGTTCCTGCGGTCGAGATCGGGATCGCTGTCTCCGTTATCATTCTCGGTGCGATCGTGTCGTTGGGGTGGTCATGGTCCGTCGGCGCGGCGATGGCTCTCGTGGGTATTTTTGCCGTCTTCCACGGCTATGCGCATGGGGTGGAGATCCCATCCGGAGTAGGTGCCGTGCTCTACAGCCTCGGCTTCACTCTTGCGAATGTGATGTTGCATGGCTTGGGAGTTGCGTTCGGAACGATCACGGCCCGTCAGGCACATGCCGGACGCTTAGCCGGCGCTGCAGTTGCAGCCGCCGGCATTGTTCTCCTGATCGGGTAGAAACATGAATTGTCGGTTGGGATGCATTCTGAATTGTCTCTAGTTTAGGGGCCGTCGATCTCATCGTCAAAATCAAAGTCCTTGGCTGCGGACCCAGCCAAGGACTTTTCGTATGAAAATCAGATCCCGTTAGCGTTTGCCGCCGCCATTGCCACCGTCACGACCACCGCCATGGCCACCTCCGTTTCCGGCAGGACCATCCTGATCCGTACCATCGCCGTTGTTGGATCGGCCGGGATTGGACGAGTCGTTGCCGTCCGCATCATTCCCGTGGCCATTGTTGCCATGACCACCGGCATTGCCATTGCCATTCCCGTGTCCATTGCCGTTGCCGCCGTGGCCGTTACCAGCCGGACCATCCTGGTCGGTTCCGTCACCGTTGTTCGAGTTTCCAGGGTTGGACGAGTCATTGCCGTCGGCATCGTTGCCGTGACCATTGTTGCCATGGCCGTTACTATTGCCGTGACCACCGCCGACGCTTCCGCCTGTGCCACCAGTTCCACCAGTTCCACCAGTGCTTCCTGTTCCACCGGTCCCGCCAGTGCTTCCGGTTCCACCGGTCCCGCCGGTCCCGCCGTTGTCGGTCGAGCCGTTCGAACCGGCGGTATTGCCGCTGCTGCGACTGCCGCCGGTCCCGCTCGTTCCCGAGGCAGCATTGTCTGCCACAGCACCGCCACGGCTGGAGCTCGTGCTTCCACCGACAACACCGCTATTGCCTGTGCCAAGTGTGCCGCTGCCGACCGCTCCGGAAGTGCCGCGATTAGAACTCACAACGCCAGGAGCCATCAAAGGAGCGTTGCTGATCGAGCCCGTCACGCCCTCATATCGGTCGGATTCTGCAGGACGGTCCATACGGCGCAAGGCTTGAGGCCGAATGGCACAGCGACAGGTTTCCTGACCTCGCACAATGCGAAGTCGGCAGTTGTGATACATGGAGGCATCAGCGACTGCGGGTACGCATTGCTGACCGGTTCTAATGCCCTGAGCGCTAGACGGAGCTCCAAGGAAAAGGAGGATTGCCGCGCTGGACAAAGTAAGAGCGTATGAACGCTTCATCGTGTTCACCTACGTAAAGCCAATTTTGATGATGAGCCGGGTTGAGGTAGCTCGCTTGGCTTAAAGACGCAGGGCTAGGAATAACGTTCCGTTATATAGGCAAAAATCTATTCTGACAGAAAGGGAACTTTGTAGAAGCTTAAGCTTTAAATCGCCCCTATTTCTGGTAGTTAACCGGAAATATGCTTTAGTTTGCTGCCGTCAAGCTTGAGAGGACGTCTCTATTCCATAGGCTGCGGCCATACTGCGGATCTGATCGAGCTTGGCTTTGAATACGGACCAGTCATCTTCTGCGGCAATGGGAGCCCAAAGCGCCTCGACCTCGTCGATCAGCATGGTGCAGGGCGCGGTGCGCGCAAAATAGGGATGACCGAATTGGATACCCGGTGCCGGATCGAAATTGACGAGCGCGGCGCGGACGGGCTCGAAGGACGGTTGCGCGTAGAAATGCGCGGAGGGGCTTTTCTCCGCGCGCTGCGCACTCAACAGCCCGCCATGCCAATCGAAGAACGTTTGCTCGAACGGCGTTTTGCTCTCATGCAGAAACGACCACAGGGCTTTGGCGAGGGCCCCATCCTGCTCGAAGCTTTTCGATTGGAGGCCCAGGCGGCGCAGGATGGCGCCCGGGAATTCCCGATGAAGCGCAGGCTCGAATGTGGAGAGCGCCTGCTCGAGGCTGCTCTGCGGGGCGAAGGAAAGTAGGCATTCCGCCAGACGATACAGATTCCACAACAGCGTGTCGGGCTGTCGCCCGAAGGCGTAAAGGCCCGTCTCGTCGAAGTAGGCGGCCGTGAAGCCCGGCTCATAGACGGGCAGGAAACGCCATGGTCCGTAGTCGAAGCTCTCTCCCGTGACATTGATGTTGTCGGTGTTGAGCACGCCGTGCACAAAGCCCGCCGCCATCCATTGCGCGCCCATGCGGGCCACGCGTCGGCACACCTCTTCCAGAAAGGCAGCGGCGCGGTCGGGTTCCTCCTCGCGCCACGCCTGCGGCATGTAGGTTCGGATGGTGTAGTCGAGGAGCTTGCGGAGGTTGTCGGTCTCGTCCAGGTAAAGCAGGCGCTGGAACGTTCCGATGCGGATGTGGGAATGGCTGAGGCGCACCAGCACCGACGCACGTGTGGGCGACGGCTCGTCGCCGCGTTCGAGTTCCTCGCCGGTCTCGATCAGGCTGAAGGATTTCGATGTCTCGACGCCGAGCGCTTCGAGCATCTCCGTCGCCAGGATTTCCCGCACGCCGCCCTTCAGGGTCAGGCGGCCATCCGCATGGCGCGACCACGGCGTCTGCCCGCTGCCTTTCGTGCCGAGGTCGAGAAGCCTGCCGTCCTGCACATCGTGGAGCTGCGCGAACAGAAAGCCGCGTCCGTCGCCCAGATGCGGATTGTAGGTTCGGAACTGATGGCCATGGTAGCGCAAGGCGAGGGGCTGTTCGAAGCTGTCCGGGAGCGGAACGAAGCGTCCGAAATGGTCGATCCATTCTTCATCGCTGAGCGACCCGAGGCCCGCTCGCTCGGCCCAGCGCTGGTTGCGGTATCGCAGGATGTGCTGCGGGAACTCCGCCGGCCGGACAAGGTCATAGAAATCGGAACCGAGATCGGAATGGCGTGTCGAGGCGCGATAGCTGGCGGAGGCGGGCATGTGCGAGATCCGGTGAACTCGTGATCAATTCCAGGACATCCGAAATGTTCAGAATTGTCCGGATGGATCAAGCCTCATGCGGGTTCGAGGCCTCGTTCGAGGGAATGCCTGCCAAGTCATGCTACTGTGCAGTAAAAATATAACAACATAACGTGTTACGGTATGGCTTGAACAAGGGTGCGTTCTCGAAGCCAACTAAAATATTAGGTGAACTCAGAGTCAGAAAAGGCTTTCTTTTTCCTTACGTTGCTGAGCGTTGTTGAAGCGGCGCCCCGTTGTCGATGCGTCAATTTGTGCTTTGGTCTATTGGCTACGGCGAAAAGCTCCCCTAGGATTCTTTCGTTAAGGAAGACGGGAGGAAGGTTTATGGCATTCAAGGATATGCTGAGCCTTTGTGGCCGGATCGGTCTGATCGTCGTGGCCTTTGCGTTCGTAGCCGGGATTGTTGCCGGTCCTATCCTTGAGAGAATCTGGTCGTCGCACCTCACTGTGACGCAGAACAACGAGACGCCTCTTTCCGCTCCGCCCAGGGTCCCGGCCAATCCTAAGGCCGCAGAGCCAGGCTAACGCCTTCTTAGAACTCTCCAGTTCATACAACAGCACCGCCGCGAGGCGGTGATCCAGATCCTATTGCGGGAAGGTGCGATGAGCAGCGAAGTGCTTTTGCGGCAAGAGATCCGACATTCTCTTGGTTATGTCCGCGGCATGATCGATCATTACTCCGGCCTCTACTCGGGCGAGAACCTCACCCGGGACGTGCTCAGTTTTTGCGATGGGATGATCCGGTCCGAGGAGTCGAGCTCTCGGTTGAGGGAGGCGCGGCGCCTGGTCGAGGAAAGGTGCCGGCAGTTGGCAGATGCGGCGGACCGTTTTGCTAAGCGCGACCCAGCTTCGATTGCGACCATGCGGGCGCAGGCCGTCGCGGCGATCGATCTGTTTCAGGATGCCGCGTTCGAATGGCACAAGACCCGCGCGGCTGTTCCGTCATCTGGATGCCTGCTGCGCAGGAAGAGTCTTTAGAGCATCGAACGCAAAAGTGGGAACCGGTTTTGCGTGCAAAGATGCGAAAGAACAAAAGCTGAGAGCGTTGGACGGGAGTTCGAATTCTCACGTCCAACGCTCTACAGCATCGGACCCAAAAGTGGATTTGCACTTTTGGGATCCATCCGATGCTTTTTCTCTTGGCTGGCGCATCGAATGGAGCGGACCCGCAGGGCCGCGTCAGCGAATACCGGGTCCACTTTTCCGTCCGATGCGCTAGCGCGTCGTCATCTTTGCACCATCCTCCAGACGCTTGGGTTTGATCGACGCCGTCGCGGGTACGTCCATGACCTGGGGTTCCGGCAGAGGGTTGCTCTTCGGGGTATCGAGCCCGTAGACATCGTCGCGGAAATGCACCGCGCCGTCCGCCGTCGCATAGCCGGTGAGATAGACCCAGGCGACCGGGACGGGCTTGTCGAGACGGATGTCCTGGCGGGTCGCGGCAGCGATGGCCGTGTCGATCCCGTCTTTCGTCCATACGCCCGCCTGACCGTTGGTGCCGCGCAGAAGCCATTCGGCGAAATCGGCCACATCGGCCACACGTACGCAGCCCGAGGAATGGAAGCGGGCATCCTGCGCGAAGAGCTGCTTCTTCGGTGTGTCGTGCATGTAGACGGCATGCTTATTCGGCATGTCGATGCGGATCTGTCCGAGCGAGTTGATGGCGCCGGGATCCTGGCGCAGGGTGTAGTTCACCGCATTCTCCGTGGACCAGTCGAGCGTCTTGGGATCGACCTCCTGTCCCTTGGCATCGAGGATGCGGATCTTCATCTTCTCCAGATAGGCGGGATCTTTCCGCACATGAGGAATGATGTCCTTCTTGATCAGGGAGACCGGCACCGTCCATGTGGGATTGATGTTGACGGCGGTGACGCGGGTTTCGACGATCGGAGAAGGACGATCCGCCTTGCCGGCGATGGCGACATAGCGGCGGGCCACCTGTCCACGCTCGACGGCTTCCACGGCGGCCGATGGAATATTCACGACCACATAGCGATCACCGAAAGCGAAAGTGGAACCCGTCAGCCGTTGCGCCGAAGCCGTGAGCTGGCGATGGCGGGTGAGCGCCGGGACGTTCAGTGCGTCCAGGGTTCGTGCCCTCACCGCACCGGATTCGGGCAGGCCGTGGCGTGCCTGAAACCTTTTGACCGCACTGGTCAGTTCCGTGTCGAAGACTATGCTCGTCGTGGCATTGTCCGGGAGGTCTCCCTCCAGAGCGAGACGTTGCCGAAGGGTCGCGACGAGCGGCCCCTTGTCGCCGCTCTTCAGGACCGTCCCTGCGGGCAGGCTCGGCCACCCTCCCGCCTCGGCGATGCGCTTATAGGTCCAGGCGGCCCGCATCGTGTTGATGAAGGTGCTGGCGTCCAAGGTCGGGCGTGGATCCTGCGAGATCGAAGCTATAGGCGTGGGCGCCGCTTTCTCGGGCGCCTGGGCCGGTGTCGTGGCTGCCGCTTTGGGCGGCAGGACCAGGCCTCCGGCGGGAGGGGGCGATCCGTTCGGCGCGGCCTTCGTAGGCATGTCCGAAGGCAGAGTTTCAGCCACCGCGAAGGCGCTCGGAGAGCTCCAGAGGGTGGAGCACAGGAGCAGGGCTAGTCCAAGGCGGAGATGGTGTGCATTCCCATAGGTCATGTTCCGACTATGAGGGTTCTTGGTTTACAAAATGCTGTGCCGGGCGAGCGACTGCGTGAGATTGCAACAAGGACAGGACAGGGACGTTGTCCTGGGTCTTCCGACCGCCCCACGAGTGTTCCATGCGTGCCAAACCTCTCCCCCCTCAGGATATCAGGCGGATCGACCTGCCTTTGCCATCCTCCATAGGGCTCCATGCGGTCCGGTTGCTCGAGCAGGCGAAGGAGGCTGGGCCGGCAGGGGCCGTTTATGTCGCAGGAGGGGAGCGCTGGGCCGAGCAGATGGCGCAGGCCATGCGAGGATTGGCTCCCGGACTCGACGTTTGTCTTCTACCGCCATGGGACTGTCTTCCCTACGACAGCGCTTCGCCCTCGCGAGAGGCCATGGGGCGACGCATGTCCGTGCTGCGGCGAATGTGCGAACCGGGCACGGCTCCGCGCGTCCTGATCACGAGCGCAGCTGCGATCATCCAACGGGTGCCGCCGCGCGACAGGGTGAACAAGGCTGTCTTCCCTCTCCGGGCAGGCGAGGAGTTTTCCGCGGAAGCGTTGAACGAGTACCTGCATCGAGCGGGATACATTCTGGATGAGCGGGTGGATGAGCCGGGCGAAGTGGCCATCCGAGGACAGGTGATCGATCTCTTTCCCGCCGATAGTCTTTTACCCTATCGGGCCGAGCACGATGGACGAACCATCGTGGCCATTCGCTCCTACGATCCGATCTCTCAATTGACGGAGATGGAAGTCGACCATCTCGTGATCGGCCCGGCTTCGGAAGTCGTTCTGCATGAGACGGATGATGGCGAAGCATCCGTCGAACGGGTGGACGGAATGGAGCACCGTCTGCCGGAATTCTATCCCCAGCTGGAAACCGTCTTCGACTACTGGCCGGATGCGGCCATCGTCCTGGATGTGAAGTTCGAGGAGAGGCGCCAGCTCGTGATGGAACAGGCCGCCGATGCCTATGACAATCGGACGAGTCGGCGGATTCAGGGCAGGCCCGCAGCATCGGCCTTGGCGCCTGAGCGGCTGTTCATCCAGGACGACGAGTGGGTGGGTTTCATGTCGAAGCGCCGTGTCGTCTACATCCATGCCGTATCGCAGGATGATGCCTTGCAGAATGCGGTGCCGAATTTCGCGATCTCTTCAAAACCCTCGAAGGCCCTTGCGGATTTCCTGCGTGCTCAGTCCGACGCGGGAAGAAAAATCGTCCTGGCTGCGGCTGCCCGTTCGGATCTGGGCAGGCTCAGGCGCCGGGTCCAATCCATCGGGCGTCCCGACGATGTAGGTGGCTGGGATGCCGTCGTGGACGGTCCGTCCAAGGGATGGTTTGCCTTGCAGGCCGACCTCAAGAAAGGCTTCGTCGATGAGCGGGATGGGATCGCGCTGATCACGGCCACGGACGTGCTGGGGAGCCGCGTTCGCAGCAGCGCGGAGGCCGAGGTCGGTTCCGCCCCGTCGGGCTTCACGGATACGGGCTTTCAAATAGGCGATGCCGTCGTGCATATCGATCACGGGATCGGCGTCCTGCAGGGCATCGAGACCGTCACCGCCGGTGATGCCGGCGAGAGCGAAGCGGTCCGGCTTGGTTATGCGTCCGACACGACGCTCCTTGTCCCCGCGACGGAAATGGACAGGGTTTGGCGCTACGGCGCGATGTCGGATGCCCTCTCTCTGGACAAGCTGAAAGGCGATGCATGGCAGGTGCGCCGTGAGAAGATCGAAACGGAAATCAGGGAAACGGCCAAACACCTGATCGGCCTCGTCGATGCCCGCAAGGCGAGAAAGCTGGAGCCGCTCGTCCCGCCGAGCCGCGACTACGAACGCTTCGTCGCCCGCTTCCCGTTCTCCGAAACAGCCGACCAGATCAACGCCGTCGAGGCCGTCCTCGAAGGTCTCTCTTCGGGACTGGCGATGGACCGCCTCGTCTGCGGCGATGTCGGGTTCGGCAAGACGGAAGTTGCCCTTCGTGCCGCCGCCGCTGTCGCGCTCTCGGGCAAGCAGGTGGCTATCGTCGCTCCAACGACCGTCCTGGCTCGCCAGCATGTACGGAGCTTCGAGAGGCGTTTTGCCGGCCTTGGCATTGAGATTGCGCATCTCTCCCGTCTTGTGTCGCCATCCGAAGCGCGGGCGGTGAAGAAGGGATTGGCCGACGGGTGGATCCGCATCGTCATCGGCACGCATGCGCTCGCTGCAAAAGGCGTGACGTTCAAGAATCTCGGGCTCGTCGTCATCGACGAGGAGCAGCGGTTCGGTGCGGCGGACAAGGCCAAGCTCAGGCGCCTGTCGGCGGAAGCGCATGTGCTGACGCTGACCGCCACACCGATTCCCCGGACGCTGCAATCGGCGCTGGTCGGATTGCAGGAGCTGAGCATCATCGCGACGCCGCCGGCGCGCCGGCAGCCGATCCGCACGTTTCTGACGCCCTTCGATCCGGCCAGCGTGCGCGACGCGCTCATGCGCGAGCGGCGCCGGCGCGGGCAAAGCTTCGTCGTCTGCTCCCGGGTCGAAGACATCGAGCCGATGCGCGAGCGGCTGGCGAAGCTCGTTCCGGAGCTCGACATCATGGTGGCTCATGGGCAGATGCCGCCCGCGGAAACCGACGACGTGATGGTGCGCTTCGCCGATGGGGAAGGGGATGCCCTCCTCTCCACCAACATCATCGAGAGTGGCCTGGATGTTCCCCGCGCCAACACTATGCTGATATGGCGCGCGGATCGCTTCGGAATGGCGCAGTTGCATCAGCTCCGAGGGCGTGTCGGGAGAGGGCGCGTCCGAGGGACGGCCTATCTGCTGACGGAACCCGGTCAGGAACTCCCGAAAGCAACGGAAAAGCGCTTGCGGACGCTGACGGCCCTCGACAGGCTGGGAGCAGGATTTGCCATCAGCGCGCAGGATCTCGATCAACGCGGCGCCGGCGCGCTGCTGGGCGAGGAGCAGGCTGGCCATGTCAAGCTGATCGGCACGGATCTTTATCAGCATATGCTCGCGCACGCCCTGCGGGGCGAGAGCCTGGACGGCGACTGGACGCCCGAGCTCAACATCGGCCTGTCCGGTGCCATTCCGGAAACATACGTGAACGAGCCTGAGATGAGGATCAACCTCCATGCCCGCCTCGCTCGGTATGACTCGTCCGAGAGCCTCGACGACCTGGAAGCGGAGATCGAGGACCGCTTCGGCTCCATCCCCGAACCGGTTCAGAACCTCCTGAGGTTCGCCTATCTGCGGCAACTTTGCCGGAAGCTGGGGATTGCCCGTATCGATGCGGGGCCGCAGGCGATTGCGTTGACCTTCCGTCCAGGCTGCGCGGAGAAGCTCTCTCTGCAGGCAATGATCGAGGCCTCGCAGGGAAGGTTCGACTGGAGCAAGGAGCGCCTGGTGTGCTCGGCCTCCAGTGAGCAGGCCGAGGAGCGTCACGGTATAATCCTTGACTTGCTGGATTCGCTTTCGCGATAGACCCTGCATGGAACAGTCACGGTCCGCGTTGTGCGAGCGCTCCGTGAACGGATTCGATCCAGCAGACTTAACACTGAAAATAGTCTTGATCGTGAGGAGCCCATGACGTCCGAGGAAATCCAGGAGCTGAACGCTGCACGCGAAAGCCTCGTGAAGCGGCGCAGGGAAATGACGCGGCAGATTTCCGAGGCTCCGCTCCCCTCCGTCGATCTGGCCGAAGAGCTGACGAAGATCCTCATTGCCATTGAGGCCGTGGACCGGGCGCTCAACGAGGCGGGCCATCCTTACATGAGCCAGGGTGTGGTCGACCAGCTTACGAGGGACAGCTGAAAGTCCTGATCCTGCGGCACAGGTCCTGACGCAGCCTGAAAAGGCTCAAGCGTCCTCTGCCAGCCCCACGAGCATGTCCACGAGCGGGGCGCCCGGGTCGGCGAGCCCGGCGATGACGTCGAAATGGTGCGCTCCCGGCACCTCGTGGTAGCGGGTCGTCACGCCTGTCTTGCCCCAGCGCTCGACGATGGCTCGGGACTGGCGCAGGAACTCGCCGCTCTCGGCGCCGCCGACGACGGCGATGAGGCGCCCGCTCGCAGGAGGATTCCACTCCAGCGGGCTTAAGGAATGCGCTTCCTCGACGGTCAGACCGAGAGCCTTGTTGAGCAAGGTCGGGACCAGCGGCGGCAGGTCGAACAGGCCGGAGATCGGCATGGCGGCGCGAACGGGTTTCAGCAGTGCGTCGGGGCGTGCCATGAGGCAGGCTGTCAGATGACCGCCGGCCGAATGGCCGGTCACGACGAGAGGGCGGCCCAGGCGCCTCGTGACGAAATTGGCCGCCGCCTCGATTTCGGACACGATCTCGGCCAGTGTGGCGGCAGGTGCGAGCGTATAGCTCGGGATCGCAACGGTCAGCCCGCGTTCGTTGGCGCCGCGCGCCAGATGGCTCGACGACGACTTGTCGAACGCCTGCCAGTAGCCGCCATGGATGAACAGCACCACCGGGCCGCCGGCATCGCCGCCCGGCGGGTGGAACAGGTCAAGCCGGTTCCGTTCGCCCGGCCCATAGGAGAGATCGAGCTCGCAGTTCGCGCTCTCGCGGTAGGCGGCGGCATCCCTTAGCCAGCCTGCGATATGGGTCGGGTGATCGGGCACGCGCGCCCGGTTGTTGTACTCGGCCTCCAGGTCGAGGTCTTCGGCTGCCATCGCGATTGCCCTTAAACGTGGAGGTAGCGGTCTTTGAGGCTGCTGTCCTTCATGAGCTCTTCGCTCGTTCCGGTCCAGACCGAGCGGCCCTTCTCGATGATCACGTGCCGGTCGGCGAAGCTCGCGAGCGCGCCGATATTCTTGTCGATCACCAGGATCGATTGGCGCTCGCCCTTGAGACGCTTCAGGCACGTCCAGATCTCGGCGCGGATCAGGGGCGCCAGCCCTTCCGTGGCCTCGTCGAGGATCAGCAGCTTTGGGTTGGTCATCAGCGCCCGGCCGACAGCCAGCATCTGCTGCTCGCCGCCGGAGAGCTGCGTGCCCAGGTTGCCGCGGCGCTCCTTCAGGCGCGGGAACAGGTCGTAGACCGCGTCGAGCGTCCAGCGACGAGAGCCTCTTCTGGCCGAGGCCGTCGCGACGAGGTTCTCTTCCACCGTCAGCGTCGGGAAGATCTGTCGGCCCTCCGGCACGAGGCCGATGCCCGTCTGCGCGATGCGATAGGGTGCGAGCCCCGTCACGGCCGCGCCGTCAAAGCGGACCTCGCCGCCGCGTGGGCGGAGCAGGCCCATGATGGACCGGATGGTGGTGGTCTTGCCCATGCCGTTGCGGCCGATGAGCGTCACCACCTCGCCGGCATTGACCTCGAGCGAGATGTCGAAGAGCACCTGTGCGGCGCCGTAGGACGCCTGGAGCTGTCGGACGGAGAGCATCAGACCAACTCCTCTTCGCCGAGATAGGCGGCGCGGACCTCCGGGTTCGCCCTGATCCGCTCGGGTGTGTCGGTAGCGATCACGCGGCCGTAGACGAGAACGGAGACGCGGTCGGCCAGGGAGAAGACCGCATCCATGTCGTGCTCGATCAGCACGATGGTGAGGCGACTCTTCAGGCGCCGCAGGGTCTCGACCACGCGCAGGGATTCGTCATGGCCGGTGCCGGCGAGGGGCTCATCGAGAAGCAGAAGCTTCGGCGCGGTCGCAAGGCCGATGGCGAGTTCGAGCTGGCGCTTCTCGCCATGGGACAACAGGCCGGCCGGGATGTGCGCGCGAGCCGCGAGGTTGACCTGTGCAAGGCACTCCATGGCGGGCTCGTTCAGGGCCTTCTCCTGCGCGGCATTGCCGAAGAGGCGGAAGCTCGAGCCCGAGCGGGCCTGGACGGCCAGCGCCACGTTCTCAAGCGCCGAGAAGCCCGGGAGGATCGACGTGATCTGGAACGAACGGGCAAGCCCGCGCCGGACGCGCTGCGGCATCGACAGCTGCGTCACGTCCTCGCCGTCGAACAGGACGGATCCGGAATTCGACGGCAGGGTGCCGGAGATCTGATGGATCAGGGTCGTCTTGCCCGCCCCGTTGGGGCCGATGATGGCGTGCAGTTCGCCGGGCCGGACGGACAGGCTCACATCGTCGGTGACGACGAGGGCGCCGTAGGTCTTGCGCAGATTGCGCAATTCGAGGAGCGGCTCAGCCATAGTGCGGCCTCCGCAGCAGGCCCATGATCCCGCCCCTGGCGAACAGAACGATGAGGATGAGCAGGGGCCCGAACACCATCTTCCAGTTCTCGGCGAGATGGGATCGGGCTTCCTCGCTCAGGAAGAAGCTTAAGGAATGCAGGATCTCCGGCAGGAACTCTTCCAGGAGCAGGAAGGCAGCGGCGCCGATGATGGCACCATGCAGGGAGCCGAGCCCGCCGAGCACGACCATGAAGATCAGCTCGCCGGAACGCTGCCACGTCATGAAGGCCGGGCTGACGAACTCGGCCTGGTTCGCCAGCAGGCAACCGGCAAGCCCCGCCAGCATGCCGCTGATAACGTAGGCGGCGAGCTGGAAGCGGAACGGCTGGAAGCCGATGGCTTCCATGCGGATGGCGTTCTCCCGCGTGCCGCGCAGGACGCGCCCGAACCGGGAAGCGACGACGGAGCGCGAGAACGCATAGGCTCCGAGAAGGCAGAGCAGGCAGACCCAGTAGAAGGTGAAGTCGTTCTTCAGAACGCCCGTTCCGGCCAGGAGACTGCGCGACGACAGGGTCATGCCGTCGTCGCCGCCATAGGCCGCAAGCGACGTGGCGAGGAAGTACAGCATCTGCCCGAAGGCGAGGGTGATCATGATGAAATAGACACCCTTGGTCCGCAGCGAAATCGCCCCGGTGATCAGCGCGAAGAGCGCCGAGGCGGCAAGCGCTACGGGAATCTGCACGAGGGCATCCTCGATGCCGTGGCTGGCCAGGATGCCGACCGCATAGCCGCCGAGCCCCAGAAAGGCCGCGTGGCCGAAGCTCACCAGCGCGCCGTAGCCGAGGATGAGGTCGAGCGCCATGGCGGCGATACCGAAGATCATCACCCGCGTCAGCAGGGACAGGATATAGCCTTCGGCACCCGAGTAGGTGGCGAACAATGGGGCCGCCGCGAAGGCGGCGAAGAGAACGATGGGGACGATCTCGAACCGTGTGGTGAGCGATGGCATGGGCGCGGAGGGTGTTTCAGCGAGTTCGGTCATGACGCACCCTAGCGCTTCACGGGGAACAGGCCGGAGGGGCGGAAGAACAGCACGGCGGCCATGAAGATATAGATCAGCATCGGGGCGATGGCACGGCCGGTCTGGCTCGCGGCGGCGGGATCGAGAAAGAGGCGCAGCAGGTTCGGCGCGAAGCTGCGTCCGACCGTGTCCACGAGCCCGATCAGGAGGGCTGCGAGAAACGCGCCGCGAATCGACCCGATTCCGCCGATCACGATCACCACGAAGGCGAGGATCAGGATGTTGTCGCCCATGCCGGGTTCGACGGAGAGGATCGGCGCAACCATCGCGCCGGCAAATCCCGCCAGCATGGCGCCGAAGCCGAACACGATCATGAACAGCCTTTGGATGTTGACGCCGAGCGCCGACACCATGGAGGCGTTGCTGGCGCCCGCGCGCACCAGCATGCCGACGCGCGTGTGGTTGACGAGGACATAGAGCAGGGCGGCCACCACGAGCCCGGCCGCGATGATCGCGAGGCGATAGACGGGGTAGAGCAGGCCGCTCGCGATCTCCACCGAGCCCGAGAGGAGATCCGGCACGGGAACGCTCAGGGGAGCGGCACCCCAGACGAACTTGACGCCCTGGTTCAGGAACAGGATCACGCCGAACGTGGCGAGCACCTGATCCAAATGATCGCGGTCGTAGAGATGCCGGAAGACCAGCACTTCGAGCAGCAGGCCGAAGGCCAGCGCGGAGGGCAGGGCGAGCAGCAGCGCCCAGCCGAAGCTGCCGGTCCAGGCGCTGAACGCCGCCACCAGATAGGCGCCGACCATGTACTGCACGCCGTGCGCGAGGTTGATGAAGTCCATCACCCCGAACACCAGCGTGAGGCCGGCGGCGATCAGGAAAAGGATGAGGCCGAACTGAAGGCCGTTCAGAGCCTGGACGAAGAGGAGTGTTGCGTTCATCGGCACGTCACTGGCAGCAGGCCTGCTCGGGCGCCCTCATGTGAAAGCGCCATGATGATTGCTTGATAGAAAAGGATCGATCTGCCCAGTGCGAGCAGATCGATCGACTTATGCGTAGCGCCTCAGTTCGTGGCGGTGCATTCCTTGGCATAGGCGTCCGTGTAGTCGTCGAACACCTTCTCGACGATCTCCGTCTCCAGCTTGCCGTCGGCGCGCTTGGCCGCCTTCACGAGATAGAAGTCTTGAATGGGGAAGCCGTTGGCACCGAACTTGAAGTCACCGCGCAGCGACTTGAAGTCCGCCTTCTTGATGGCGGCGCGCAGGGCTTCCTTGTCGTCGGTCTTGCCGCCGGTCGCCTTGAGGGCGGAATCGATCAGCAGGGCCGCGTCGTAGGAATGCATGGCGTAGGAGGCCGGCACGGTGTTGTAGGCCGCCTCGTAGGCCGCGACGAACTTCTTGTTCGCCGGATTATCCATGTTCGGAGCCCAGTTCGAGCCGCTGAGCATGCCGATGGCGGCATCCTGCTGCGCGGGCAGGTTCGTCTCGTCGACCGTGAAGGCGGAGAGGAACGGAATGCGGTCGGCGAGGCCTGCGGCGCGGTACTGCTTGACCAGGTTCACGCCCATGCCGCCCGGCATGAAGGTGAAGATCGCGTCGGGCTGCATGGACGCGATCTTGGCAAGCTCGGACTGGAAGTCGAGCGTGTTGAGCGGAATGTATGATTCCTCGACGACCTCGCCCTTGTAGTGGCGCTTGAATCCGGCGAGCGCGTCCTTGCCGGCCTGGTAGTTCGGCGCCAGCAGATAGACCTTCTTGTAGCCGCGGTCCTGCGCGACCTTGCCGAGAACCTCGTGGTTCTGGTCGTTCTGGTAGGAGGTGGCGAAGAAGTACGGGTTGCAGCTCTTGCCGGCGAGGTTCGACGGGCCGGCATTCACGCTGATGTAGAAGGTCTTGGCGTCGACGATGGGCTTTTGGGTGGCGACGGCCACGTTGGAGAAGATCGGGCCGACGACGAAATCGACCTTGTCGCGCTCGAGAAGACCCTTCACCTTCGTCACCGCAACGTCGGGCTTAAGCTCGTCGTCGACGACGATAACTTCCACTTCCCGCCCGCCGAGCTTGCCGCCGAGATCTTTCACGGCGAGCTGAAAGCCGTCGCGGGCATGCTGGCCGAGGACGGCCGACGGGCCGGAGAGGGTCAGCAGCAGGCCGACCTTCAGCTTCTCCTGCGCCATGGCCGGGGCTGCGGCCAAGCCGACGGCCGCCGCAAGGCCAAGGGTTTTAAGCGTTACGTTCATCATGGTCTCCCGAGTGGTGTTCCCTGCGCACATTGGCTGTGCTGCGTGATTGTTTCCGACGGGACGTAGGACGCCCCGACGGACAGGTCGGCGATACTCTGCCGCAAAAATTTTCTGCCGAACACTCCCTTTGTCGGAGCTTTCTCCCCGGCATCCCCAGTCTTTGCCCAATCTTTGGGATTGCCAAGGATTATTTTAAGATTAAAATATTTTTTCGGTTCTTCAAGCGGATTATTACGCAGAGGAAGGCAGGCGAAATGACGAGCGCGTGACTGGCAATGGACGGGCAGCGATACGAAGTTCGCCAAGGTGCGGCGTCCGACGATCTGCTGCCGACCCGGCCAAGCCGACAGCGCTTCGTTCTCCTGACGCACAATAAAACAGAGGAGCGGACGATGGCGGACACGGCGCATGTGGATACCTTTGCGAGGGACAATCTTCCGTCTCGCGACCTATGGCCGACATTCCAGTTCACCCGTTCCGAACTTCACTATCCCGAGAGACTCAACTGTGCCGTAGCCTTCCTCGACCGGTGGGTCGATGAGGGGCGAGGCGATGAGCCCTGCATCATAAGCCCGACCGAAACCCTGAGCTATCGCGCCCTGCAGGAGCGCGTGAACCGCATCTGCAACGTGCTGGTTCACAGGCTGGGCTTCGTGCCGGGCAACCGCGTCCTGCTTCGCTCGGCCAACAATCCGATGATGGTGGCCACCTATCTGGCGGTCCTGAAGGCCGGCGGCGTCGTCGTCGCCACCATGCCGCTGCTGCGCGCCAAGGAGATCGCCTACCCGCTGAACAAGGCGCAGATCACCATTGCGTTGTGCGACCATCGCCTTGCGGACGAGATGGAGCGCGCCAGGGCGATGGCGCCCGGTCTGCAGCATGTGGTCTATTGGGGCTCGGGCAAGACCGACAGCCTCGAGGCGATGATCGCCGAGGCTTCGCCGGAATTCGAGGCGGTCGATACGGCCGCCGACGATGTCTGCCTCATCGGGTTCACGTCCGGCACGACGGGCGAGCCGAAGGGCACCATGCATTTCCACCGCGACATGCTGGCGATCTGCGACGGCTATGGGCGAAACGTCCTGCGGCCCGAGTCGAACGACCGCTTCATCGGTTCGCCGCCGCTCGCCTTCACCTTCGGTCTTGGCGGAATTGTGCTGTTTCCCATGCGCGTCGGCGCCTCGACCGTGCTGCTGGAGAAGGCCGGGCCCGACGATCTTCTGCCCGCCATCATGCAGTACAAGGCCACCATCTGTTTCACGGCGCCCACCGCCTACCGCGCGATGCTGTCGAAGCTCGAAGGCTACGACATCTCATCACTGCGCAAATGCGTCTCGGCCGGCGAGCCTCTGCCGAAAGGTACGTTCGAGGCCTGGAAGTCCGCGACGAAGATCAGGCTCATGGACGGCATCGGCGCCACCGAGATGCTGCATATCTTCATCGCCGCGACGGAGGACGAGATCCGTCCCGGCGCGACGGGAAAGCCCGTTCCGGGCTACGAGGCCAAGGTCGTCGACGACGAGGGCCGCGACCTCCCGCCCGGCAGCATCGGCCGTCTGGCCGTGCGCGGGCCGACGGGATGCCGCTATCTCGCGGACGAGCGGCAGCGCAAATACGTGCAGGACGGATGGAATATCACCGGAGACACCTACCTCATGGATGAGGACGGGTATTTCTGGTACCAGGCCCGCTCCGACGACATGATCATCTCGGCGGGCTACAACATCGCAGGACCCGAGGTCGAGGCCGCGCTCCTCACCCATCCGGCGGTCGCCGAATGCGGCGTGGTCGGAGCGCCCGACGACGGGCGCGGAACGGTGGTCAAGGCCTATGTGGTGCTCCGTTCCGGCCATGCTCCGGGACCGGAGCTGACGAAGGTGCTGCAGGATCACGTCAAGGCCGAGATCGCGCCCTACAAATATCCGCGCCTCATCGAATTCGTGGAGGTCCTTCCGCGCACCCAGACCGGGAAGCTGCAGCGCTTCGAGCTGCGGCGGATTGCCCAGGACGTCGAGGGCCACCAGGAGGCGATGAGCGCGTGACGCTCTTCCGGCTTGTGCTGAAATTATTTTAAGCTTAAAACAATATGTGCAGTTTGTCGGGTGGGAATCTCATGAAGACAGCGATCATCGGCGGCGGCCCGGCGGGGCTTTATTTCGCGATCCTGCTGAAGAAGCTTCGGCCGGAATCCGACATCACGGTCTATGAGCGCAACCGCGCCGATGAGACGTTCGGCTTCGGCGTCGTGTTCTCCGATGCGACGCTCGACAATTTCGAGAAATACGACCCGCCGAGCTATCAGCGGATCGTGCGGGAATTCGCCTATTGGGACGACATCGCCATCCACTTCCGCGGCACCGAGCACCGGATCGGCGGCAATGGTTTCTGCGGCTGCTCGCGCCGCACGCTGCTCCTGATCCTGCAGGACCGCGCGGAGGAGCTCGGCGTCAGGCTGCGCTACGAAGTGGACGTGGATGACGAGAGCCTGTTTAACGATGCGGATCTCGTGGTCGTGGCGGACGGCATCAACAGCCGCTTCCGGGAACGCTATGCGGATCACTTCCAGCCGGAGGTGGATCTGCGCCCCAACAAGTTCACCTGGATGGGCTCCACCAAGCCGCTGGACGCCTTCACGTTCATCTTCCAGGAGACCGAGTGGGGGCCGTTCATCGCCCACGCCTATCAGTATGAAGCGAACCGCTCGACCTGGGTGTTCGAGACCGATCCCGAGACGTTCGAGCGGGCAGGGTTGAAGGACAAGAGCGAGGCCGAGTCGGCGGCGCTCATGGAGAAGATCTTCGGCTGGTTCCTCGGCGGGCACCGCGTTCTCACCAACCGCTCGATCTGGCGCAATTTCCCGATGATCCGCAACAAGCGTTGGGTCATGGGCAACAAGGTGCTGCTCGGCGACGCCAAGGCGTCGGCGCATTTCTCCATCGGGTCCGGCACAAAGCTCGCGATGGAGGATGCCATCGCGCTCTATGAATCCCTCCGTCGCGATCCGAGCGTCGAGGGTGCGCTGTCGCTCTACGAGACCGGACGGCGCGAGGAGGTCGAGAAGACCCAGCACGCCGCCGACGTGTCCCTCGTCTGGTTCGAGCATGTGGCGCGCTTCTGGGATTTCGACCCGGTGCAGTTCGCCTTCGGCGTCATGACCCGCGCCAAGGCGATCACCTACGACAACCTGCGCCTGCGCGCGCCCGATTTCGTGGCCGATGTCGACCGGACCTTCGCACGACAGGTGCGAAAGCAGGGCTTCGACGTATCGGTCGAGAGCCCGAGCGCGCCCATGTTCCAGCCCTTACGCCTGCGGGACATGACGATCGCGAACCGCGTCGTCGTTTCGCCGATGGACATGTATTCGGCCAAGGACGGCGTGCCGGGCGATTTCCATCTCGTGCATTACGGCGCGCGCGCCATGGGCGGCGCGGGGCTCGTCTTCACGGAGATGACCTGCGTGTCGCCGGAAGCGCGCATCACGCCCGGTTGCACGGGCCTGTGGAACGACGAGCAGGAAGCGGCCTGGAAGCGGATCGTCGATTACATCCATGCCAATTCGGCCGCGAAGTTCTGCCTGCAGCTCGGGCATTCCGGGCGCAAGGGCGCGACCAAGCTCATGTGGGAGGGCATGGACCGGCCTCTGGACGAAGGTGCGTGGGACATCTGCTCCGCATCTTCCATTCCCTACTTTCCCGACAGCCAGGTGCCGCGCGAAGCGACGCGCGCCGACATGGATCTCATCAAGGCGCAGTTCGTCGAGGCTGCGCGACGTGGCGAGCGGGCCGGGTTCGACATGCTCGAACTGCATTGTGCCCACGGCTATCTGATGGCGAGCTTCCTGTCGCCGCTCACGAACCGCCGCACGGATGAATATGGCGGCTCCCTGGAGAACCGCCTGCGGTTCCCGCTCGAAGTGTTCGACGCCATGCGCGAGGTCTGGCCCGCGCACAAGCCCATGTCGGTGCGCATCTCCGCGACGGACTGGGCGGAGGGCGGGATCACGGGCGACGATGCAGTGGAAATCGCCAGGGCTTTCTCCGAGCATGGTGTCGATCTCGTCGACGTCTCGACCGGCCAGACCGTGCGCGAGGCGCGGCCGATCTATGGGCGGATGTTCCAGACGCCGTTCTCCGATCAGGTGCGCAACGAAGCGCAGGTTGCCACCATGTGCGTCGGCAACATCACGGCGGCCGATCAGGTGAACACGATCCTGGCGGCGGGCCGCGCGGATCTCGTGGCGCTCGGCCGGCCGCATCTCGTCGACCCGTTCTTCACCATGAAGGCGGCGGCGTGGTATGGCGCGAAGGACATCCATTGCCCGCCGCAATATCTCGCCGGCAAGGACCAGATCTTCCGCAACTCGGTACGCGACCGGCAGGACATGGAAGAGCTGAAGGTCAAGGCAAAGCCCAAGACCCGGGCGGAGTTGAAGATGGAGGCCGGCGAGAAGCCTCTCGCGGCGGAATGATATGACCCTGACAACTCTTAAAGGACGGCACGCCCTGGTGACCGGCGGCGGTCGCGGGATCGGCCGCGCCATCGCGGCGTCGCTCGTGAAGGCAGGCGCCACTGTCACCATTGTTGGGCGCTCTCCCGCATCGCTCGAACAGGTGATCGTGGAGGGTGAGGCCCATGCCGCCGCTATTGCCGATGTTACCGATGCGCCCGCCGTGCAGCGCGCAGTGCGAGAGTCGGTCGGGCGCTATGGCCCTGTCGACCTGATGATCGCCAATGCCGGTGCGGCTTCCTCCGCGCCGTTCATGAAATCGGGACCCGAGGTCTTCCGGCAGATGCTGGACGTGAATCTGCTCGGCGTCACCAACATGGCACAGGCGGTGCTGGGCTCGATGACGGAGCGCGGTTTCGGACGCATCGTCGCGGTGGCATCGACCGCGGGGCTCAAGGGCTATCCCTATGTGAGCGCCTATTGCGCGGCCAAGCACGCGGTCATCGGCCTCATCCGTGCGCTTGCGCTCGAGAAGGCGAAGACCGGCGTGACAATCAACGCGGTCTGTCCCGGTTTCACCGATACCGATCTCGTCACCGAAAGTCTTGATCGCATCATGGCGAAGACCAACAGAACCCGCGACGAGGCGCTCGGCGAACTCGTGAAGCACAACCCGCAGGGACGGTTGATCGATCCTTCTGAGATCGCCGATGCCGTGCTCTGGCTGTGCGGTGAGGGAGCGCGCTCCGTGACAGGACAGGCCATCGTGGTGGCCGGTGGAGAAATCTGACGATGGACGATCAAGCCATTCCCCTCGACGCCGAGACTAAGGCGGTCGAGATGCCCGAGGATCACCGGGAGGAGCTGCGCCTGTGGCTGCGGCTTCTCACCTGCTCGACGCTGATCGAAGGCGAGGTGCGCCGCCGCCTGCGCGAGCGCTTCGACGTGACGCTTCCGCGCTTCGACCTGATGGCCCAGCTCGACAAGGCGCCGGACGGCATGATGCTGTCCGATTTGTCAAAGCGAATGATGGTGTCGAACGGCAATCTCACGGGCCTCGTCGACCGGCTCGTCACGTCGGGCCATGTGGTGCGAACCGTGTCGCCCACGGACCGGCGCGCCATGGTGATCAGCCTGACGCCAGAAGGCCGCGCCGAATTCAGGACGATGGCGGGCGAGCACGAGCATTGGATCGCCGATCTTTTCGGCGATCTCACCGCAAAGGATCGCAACGAGCTCATGCGGCTTCTCGCCAAGACGAAGCTGTCCGCCCGCCGGGCCATCATGGGAGACGACCAGTGAGTCAGTTCGCCAATTCCGTCACTCTGCCGCTATCAGGTTACGAGCCGCGTCATTTCCTGCTCTCGGTGGACGGACCGGTTGCGACGGTCACGCTCAATCGGCCGGAGAAGAAGAACCCGCTCACCTTCGAAAGCTACCGCGAGCTGACGGATTTCTTCCATGCCTGCGCCAAGGATGATGTCGTCAAGGCTGTCGTCATCACGGGGGCGGGCGGCAACTTCTCGTCCGGCGGCGACGTGTTCGAGATCATCGGCCCGCTTGTCGCGATGGACACCAAGGGCCTCACGGCCTTCACGCGCATGACGGGCGAGCTGGTCAAAGCCATGCGCGCCGCGCCGCAGCCCATCGTGGCCGCTGTCGAGGGCATCTGTGCGGGCGCCGGTGCCATCGTGGCCATGGCGTCGGACCTGCGGCTCGCGGCGCCGGGCGCCAAGGTGGCGTTCCTGTTCAACAAGGTCGGCCTCGCCGGCTGCGACATGGGCGCCTGCGCCATCCTTCCGCGCATCATCGGCCAGGGCCGTGCCTCGGAACTGCTCTACACGGGCCGCTTCATGAGCGCCGAGGAGGGCGAGCGCTGGGGTTTCTTCAGCCGTCTCGTCGAAGCCGGCGAACTGCTCGCCGAGGCCGGCAAGCTCGCCCGCGCCATCGGCACCGGGCCGACCTATGCCAACACCATGACCAAGCGCATGCTCGCCATGGAATGGGCCATGTCGGTGGAAGAGGCCATCGAGGCGGAAGCGGTCGCGCAGGCCCTGTGCATGACCACGGAGGATTTCGCCCGCGCCTATCGGGCCTTCGCGGCGAAAGAGAAGCCTGTGTTCAAGGGAGATTGACGTGATCGACGCGAGCTTTCTCTCCTGGCCGTTCTTCGAAGGCCGCCACCGGCGGTTCGCCGGCGACCTGGACGCCTGGGCGAGCCGGGAGGTCGAGCCGCTCGTCGATCACCACGACGTGGACGCCTCCTGCCGTCGTCTTGTACGGCGCCTGGGCGAGGGTGGCTGGCTGAAGGCGGTGGTGCCGCAGGCCTATGGCGGCCTCACCCCGTCCTTCGATGTCCGCACCCTGTGCCTCGCACGGGAAACCCTTGCCGCTCATGAAGGCCTGGCGGATTTCGCTTTCGCCATGCAGGGCCTCGGTACGGGGCCGATCACCCTGTTCGGTTCGGAGGCACTGAAAACACAATACCTGCCGCCGGTCGCGCGAGGGGATGCCATCGCGGCATTCGCCCTTTCCGAGCCGGAGGCGGGCTCAGATGTGGCGGCCATGAGCACGACGGCGACGCCCGACGGTCCTGACCATGTGCGGCTCGACGGCGTGAAGACCTGGATCTCCAACGGCGGCATCGCGGACCATTATGTGGTCTTCGCCCGCTCGGGCGAAGCCCCGGGCGCGAAGGGCCTGTCCGCCTATGTGGTCGATGCGCAGACGCCCGGCTTGAGCATCGAGAACCGCATCGACGTCATCGCGCCGCATCCGCTCGCGACGCTGCGCTTCGAAGGCTGCCGGGTGCCGCTGACGAACCGGATCGGCGGGCCGGGCGAGGGGTTCAAGGTTGCCATGGCGACGCTCGACGTGTTCCGCTCGACGGTGGGAGCGGCGGCGCTCGGTTTGGCGCGCCGAGCTTTGTCAGAGGCGCTGCAGCACGCGTCTTCGCGCAAGCTCTTCGGCGCGCCTCTCGGCGACCTGCAGATGACGCAGGCCGCGCTCGCCGACATGGCGACGGGCGTGGACAGCGCCGCGCTTCTCGTCTATCGCGCCGCCTGGACCAAGGACCAGGGAGCCCCGCGCGTGACGCGCGAGGCCGCCATGGCGAAGATGCACGCGACGGAAACCGCCCAGAGCGTTATCGACAAGGCCGTGCAGATCTTCGGCGGCCTTGGCGTCACCCGAGGCGTGAAGGTCGAAGAGCTCTATCGGGAAATCCGCGCCTTGCGCATTTACGAGGGCGCCACCGAAGTCCAGAAAATCGTGATCGCGCGCGAGCTCCTGAAGATGCTGGAGGCGCAGCGCGTCCGGGATCTCGGCACAGCGTCCGATCGATAAGGGAGGAAGAACGATGACAGCCGCACTGGAAGGCACTCCCCGGCCTGACGTCGACGATGGGCCCGAGGTTTTGAACCCAAAGCGTTGGCGGGCGCCGAAAGGCTATTCCAACGGCATGATGGGCGAGGGCAGGGTTCTGGTGACGGGCGGTGTCGTCGGCTGGGACGAGAAGGAAGTGTTCGCCGATGGCTTCGTCGCGCAGGCCCGCCAGATCTTCGAGAATATCCGGGCCATTCTGGCCGAGGGAGGTGCCGAGCCCCGGCATCTCGTGCGTCTGACCTGGTACGTGGTCGATATCGACGAATACCTCGCCCACCTCCGTGAGCTCGGCCGCGCCTATCGGGACGTGTTCGGCGCGCATTATCCCGCCATGGCGCTCGTCCAAGTCGTGCGGCTCGTGGAGAAGGCCGCGCGGATCGAAGTCGAGGCTACGGCCATCGTTCCGAGCAAGCGTTAGCGCATCGTGCCGCGTGAGGATTTAGAGCAGGCTCATAAACCTCCCACCTCATCCTGAGGAGCAGCGGAGCTGCGTCTCGAAGGAGGTTCCAGTGCGTTCTGGAGACGCCCTCGTCCTTCGAGACGCCGCCTCTGGCGGCCCTCAGGATGAGGTGATAGTTTGTGGAAAGCGATATCATCGGCACGAGGCCGGTGATGACGAGCCATGACTTTGGAGCCGGATGAGGCATTTCGGCTGTGTTGCAGGAATGCCCGCTTCCTCGACAACGTTGCGGATGCCTATAAAAGCGCCTGTTTTGCGCTAGTATTACATTGCTGGTTTGCGGTGAATGGCGCCTTGAATCAGGTTCATCCGCAGGCCTTCTATGCTGCACTCCAAAACCGACAGGTTCGCCGCTCAGTCGTCGAGCGAGTTCGCCGACGATGCCGAGATGTTCGAGCTGGCCCCCGTATCCCTCTGGCTCGAGGATTACAGCGGGCTCAAGGAGCTGTTCTCGCAATGGCGTCAGGCCGGCGTGACGTCGCTGCGGGATTATCTCCTGGAGGACACGACGCGGGTGGAGGCCTGTTCGAGCCTGATCCGCGTCATCAAGGTCAACCGCAAGACCCTCAGCCTGTTCGAGGCCGAGGACCTGTCGCAGCTGGTGAACAATCTCGGCCGGATCTTCCGCAATGACATGCTGAAGACCCATGTCGACGAGCTTGTGCAGCTTTGGGACGGTCACACGCAATTCTTCAGCAATACCGTGAACTACACCCTGTCGGGCAAGCGGCTCGACATCCAGCTCAAAGGCAGCGTGCTGCCGGGCCATGATGACCGCTGGGATCGCGTTCTGATCGCCATCGAAGACGTGACCGAGCGCGAGACGGCGCGCCGTCAGCTTGCCGCCAGCGAGACCTACGCCCGGGGCCTGTTCGAGCATTCGCCCGTATCCTTGTGGGTGGAGGATTTCAGCAGCGTCAAGCATCTCCTCGACGACGTGCGCCGGCAGGGGGTCATCGATTTTCGCGTGTTCACCGATGTGCATCCGGAATTTATCACGCGCTGCATGAGCGAGATCCGCGTGATCGACGTCAACCGACACACGCTCGAGCTCTTCGCGGCGCCCGACAAGCAGACCTTGCTGATGCGCCTCGGCGACGTGTTCCGCGACGAAATGCGGGAGCATTTCCGGGAGCAGCTGATCGACCTCTGGAACGGCAAGATTTTCCAGCAGCGCGAAGTCGTCAACTACTCCCTGTCCGGCGACGAGCTGCATCTTCACCTGCAGTTCTCCGTGCTGCCGGGCTACGAGAAGGATTGGTCGCTGGTCCAAGTGGCGCTGACCGACATCACGGCCCGCAAGCGCGCCGAGGCCTACCTGGAATATCTCGGCAAGCACGATGTTCTGACCAAGCTCTACAACCGCTCCTTCTATGTGGACGAGCTCAATCGCCTGGAGCGCAAGGGACCGTTCCCGGTATCCGTCGTCATCATCGACCTCAACGGTCTGAAGGCGGCGAACGACCAGCTCGGCCACGCGGCGGGCGACGCGCTGCTGCGCCGCGCCGGCGAGGTGCTGAGCAAGGCCGTCGATAAGCCGTCCTATGCCGCGCGCATCGGCGGCGACGAGTTCGCTCTCCTGATGCCCGGCACCGACGACCGGGATGCCAGGGTCGTGATGGACGGCATCGAGAACCTGCTCGAAGTGAACAACCAGTTCTATACCGGCCTGGCTCTCCGTTTCGCCATGGGGGCCGCCACGAGCCAGCCAGGCGAGAGGCTGGAGGCCGTCGTGAAGCGCGCCGACCTCCTGATGTACGAGGCCAAGCGCGCCTATTACGCGGCGGCTGAGGGGTAACGCGACATTGTCATCCCTGGCGCACGAAGTGCGTCAAGGGGATCCGTCGCGGATTGCTTGATCAGGAATCCCCTACTCATCCGCTGACGCTCCAGCCAGGAATGACGCCCACGACGTCATGGCCGGGCTTGTCCCGGCCATCCCGATACGGTGAAGCGCCGCGCTCAACGGAACCGAGATCACCGGCACGAGGCCGGTGATGACGAGCGGAGATAACAGATCCTCACAACCCGATCTCGACGATCTCCGCCGTCGTCTGACCAACCGGCACCACGTCGCCGATTTCCTTGCCCATGAGGGCCTGCGCGAGCGGGGATACGTAGGACAGGCTTCCCTTGGCGGGATCGGCCTCGTCTTCGCCGACGATTCGATAAGTCTGGCGCCGGCCGTCCTCGCGCTCGAAGGTGACGCGGGCGCCGAAGCGGACATGAGCGGCGTCCGTGGGAGGCGGCACCACCTCAGAGGAGGCCCGGCGGGCGGACCAGTAGCGCAGATCGCGGTTGAGACGTGCCACTTCGGCTTTGTCGTCGGCGGCCTGCGCCGCGTCAAGGCGCCTGTGCAAGGCTTCGATTTCCGCCTCCATCTGGGCCAGCCCCGTGGGCGTCACGAGATGGTGCGGACTGATCATCCGGTCGGGAAGGTCCTCGAAGGCTTCTCCACCCTCGGTCTCACGAACAAAGGCACGGCTCATTACGTCTCCTCCGCTCTTTAAAAGGGGAAACGGTTCGAGGCTCGCTAAGGTTTCCGGAACTAACCTTTATTGCTTGGCTTGGACCGGGTTTGCCGCAGGCGTCCGACGATGCCGCCCGGGAAGGCATAGACGCTGACGATGAACAGCGCGCCGAGCCACAGGAGCCACCGGTCCGGGTGGATCAGGTTGGGCAGGAGCGGGATCCCCGCCACAGCGGCGCTCCCTATGCCCATCAGTACCTGCAGGTAACTCTGTGCCAGGACGAAGAGCGTCGCCCCGATGATGGCGCCGTACATGGTGCCCATGCCGCCTATGACGACCATGAGCAGGATGTCGATCATGATCGAGAAGGACAGGGTGGTGTCGGGGCCGTTATAGCGCAGCCATAAGGCCATGAGGGCGCCGGCGATCGTGGCGGCGAGCGCCGAGATGACCGAGGCCGCCGTCCGATAGGCCACGACCCGGTAGCCGAGCGCCTCGGCGCGAAACTCGTTCTCGCGGATCGCCTGCAGCACGCGCCCGAAGGGCGAGTTCACGATGCGCAGGAGAACGAGGAAAACGACCAGGGAGACGAAGAACACGAGGTAATAGGCGAGCAGCCGCCCGTTGACCGCGGTGCCGAATAGGGGCTCCGACAGGAGCCGGAAAGCTGGTCGTAGCGCCTGCGGCAGCTGGAACGACAACCCGTCCTCGCCGCCGGTCACCTCGGAAAGCTGCGAGGCGAGAACGGCCGCAGCCGACGCAACCGCCAGTGTGATCATCGAGAAGAAGATGGCGCGCACCCGCAGCGACAGGAGGCCGATGGCGACGGCGAGCAGCGCCGACAGGGCGAGCGCCGCCACGAGACCGATGGCAGCCGAGCCCCAGGTCGGACCCAGGCGTTCCAGCGCAATGGCGATGCCGTAGCCGCCGATGCCAAAGAACATGGTGTGGGCGAAGGACACGATGCCCGAATAGCCGAGCAGCAGGTCGTAGCTCGCGACCAGCACGACGAAGACGCAGATCTTCGCCGCCGTGCCGACCGGCTGGCTGCCGGAGAACAGGAACGGCGTCGCGGCGAGCAGCAGCAGGATGGCGATCAGGATGGCGCTCAGCACACGCGAACGCGGCATGTCGGAGGAGAGGATCGCGCTCAAGAGGCCGCCGCGCCGGCGTGTCTCGTCGAAGGGAAGGGCGAGGGCAGAGGTGGAAGATGTGCTCATCGGCGGGCCACCGGAAACAGGCCCTGCGGACGCCAGATCAGCACGAGGGCCATGACGAGGATGTTGGAGATCAGGGCAAGCTTGGGCTCGATGAAACCGACGTAATTGGCGACGAGCGCCACGAGGATCGAGCCGACGAAGCAGCCGCCGACGGAGCCGAGGCCGCCGATGATGATGACGATGAAGACCAGCACCATCACCTCCATGCCCATGCCGGCGGTGAGCGTCTGGCGGTAGAACGCCCACATGACGCCGCCGAGACCGGCGAGCGCCGAACCGGCGACGAACACGCTCACGAAGAGGCGGCGGATGCGGTAGCCCAGCGCCTCGACCATCTCGGGGTTCTCGACGCCCGCCCGGATCAGCAGGCCGATGCGGGTGCGGTTGAGGAGGAGCTGCATCCCCATGAAGACCACGAGGCCGATGGCGACGGCGACGACCCGGTAGCGCTCCATGACGATGTCGCCGAGCACGAAGGCGCCGCGCAGGGATTGCGGCAGCGGAATCGGGATGGGCGAGGCGCCCCAGATGGCGTGGATCAGCTGCTCGGTCACGATCAGCCCGCCCATGGTGACGAGGATCTGCTTCAGGTGGCTGCCATAGACCGGGCGCACGATGACGCGTTCGAAGACGGCGCCGGCGGCGCCCGTCACGGCCATGGCGGCGAGGATGCACAGGAGCAGCAGGGCGAGGTTCAACCCGATGGAATCCGCCGTCGCCCAGCCGGCGAGCGGCCCGAGCACAAGGAGCGTCGCGTAGGCGCCGAGCGAGATGAACACGCCATGGCCGAAATTGATGATGTCCATCAGGCCGAAGACCAGGGTCAGCCCCGAGGCCATGAGGAAGATCATCATGCCCATGGCCAGCCCCGCCACGGTGAGCGTCACCCAGGTCGAAGGGCTGCCGACGAAGGGCAGGGCGAGCAGCGCGAGCGCCGGAACCAGCAGGAGCGGAAGCCAATCGGTCTTGGCGCGCGGCAGCTCGGCCGGGGCGGAGGCGTCCGTGGTCAGGTCGCTCATTGATGCGCATCCAGGGAAAGGCCGAGCAGACGCTGCTGCAGGGCCGTGTCGGCGACGAGGTCGCGCATGGCGCCGGAATGCACGATGCGCCCGTCATCCATGACGACCACGTTGTCGCCGAGCGCCGAGGCGGCGTAAAAGTTCTGCTCCACCAGCAGGATCGTCTCGCCCGAGGCCTTGAGGGCCTTGAAGGCCTCGATCATGGAGCGCACCATCACGGGCGCGAGGCCCTTGGTCGGCTCGTCGATGAGGAGCAGGCGGCGCGGCTCCGCAATGGCGCGGGCAATGGCGAGCATCTGCTTCTGCCCGCCGGAGAGATTGCCCGCCGGCAGGTTCCAGAACCGCTTGAGGGCGGGGAAAAGGCCGAGGATCCAGTCGAGCCGGGTCTTGTCGACAGGCCCGGAACGGGCGGCGAGCACGATGTTCTCGCGCACGGTCAGGTCGGTGAAGATGCCCATGGATTCCGGCACATAGGCGATGCCCGAGCGCGCGATGTCCGGCGTGGCGCTCGCCGTGATGTCGCGCCCGTCGAACCGGATGCGGCCGGATGATGCCTGCCACAGGCCCATGATCGTGCGCAGGGTCGTGGTCTTGCCCGCGCCGTTGCGGCCGAGAAGCATGGTCAGCTCGCCGGCAGGCACCGCGAAGTCCACCCCGTGCAGGATGTGATAGGGGCCGATATGCGTATGCACGCCGCTCAACTGGAGGAGGGGCTCAGGCACGGGTGACCTCCACGCCGAGATAGGCTTCCTGCACCACGGGCGAGGCGATGACCTCCGTGGGCTCGCCGTCTGCGACGAGCGTGCCGTTGTGCAGCACGATGATGCGGTCGGAGAGCGAGCGCACCACGTCCATCTTGTGCTCCACCAGAAGCACCGTGGCGTCGCCGCGCTGCTTGATGTCGTGAATGAGTTCGAGCACGGTCGGCACCTCGTCGACGCTCATGCCCGCGGTCGGCTCGTCGAACATGAAGACCTTGGGCTCCATGGCGATCAGCAGCGCCACTTCGAGCTTGCGTTGGTCGCCGTGGGAGAGCGCCTTCGGGGCGATGTGGCGCTTGTCCGCCAACCGCACCCTTTCCAGGATGCTTTCCGCCTTCTCGATCAGGTCGCGGCGTGAGTTCCACACCTTGAACAGGGACCAGCCCGCCTCGGCGCGGCTCTGCACGGCCAAGCGCACGTTCTCGAGGGCGGTCAGCTGCGGGAACAGGTTGGTAAGCTGGAACGCGCGTCCAAGACCGCGCTTCGCCCGTGCCGAGGTGGGAAGCGACGTGATGTCCTCGCCCTCGGCGAGCACCTGGCCCGACGTGGCGCGCAGCTGGCCCGAGATGAGATTGAAATAGGTCGTCTTGCCGGCGCCGTTCGGGCCGACGATGGCCGTGAGCGTGCCCGGCGTGAACCGGCACGACACGTCGTTGACGGCCACATGGCCGCCGAAGCGAATGGTAAGCCCGCGCGTTTCAAGCGCGGGCGTCGTTGTCTTCGACAGGATCACGGGGGTTCAGCGCTTGTTGCGAACCGGGATCGGCATCTTGTCGGCCGGGATGGTGGCCACGAGATCGAGCAGGTCGTTCGCGTCCTTGCCGTTGGCCTTGACCTTGAAGTGATACATCTCCTGCAGGGCCTGATGGTCTTCCTTGCGGAAGGTCATGGGTCCCTTCGGCGTCTCGAAGGTCATGCCTTCCATGGCCGTGATCAGCTTCTCGGTGTCGGTGCCGCCCGCCTTCTGGATGGCCGTGACGGCAGCAGAAGCCGCAGCGAAACCGCCCGCGGTGAAGAAGTCCGGCGGCGCGTTGTAGCGCTTCTGATGCTCGGCCACGAGCCAGTCGTTCATCTGATTCTTCGGGAATGCATAATAGTAATACACTGCGCCTTCCATGCCGGGATAGTTCTTGTAGATCTGCATGGCCGGCAGGATGTTGCCGCCGGGCGCGATCTCGATGCCGAAGCGCTCCGGCTTCAGGTCGGCGATCTTCGGCAGCGGGTGTTGGCCGGCCCAGATGATGTTGATGATCTTCTTGCCTGGCTTGTCCTTGAGCGCGTCGAAGATGCGCTGCGCGGAAGCCGTGAAGTCCGTGGCGTTCTGCGGCGCGTATTCTTCGAACACGACCTTGGCATTCGGGCGGATCTCGGCGAGCGCGTTCTTCAGGGCCGTAACGCCGTCCTTGCCGAAGGCGTAATCCTGCGCGAGCGTCGCGATGGACACCTCGCCGCTCGCCGGAACGGCGGCCGCGGCGCCGTAGGCGTCTTGCGTCGAGTTGCGCGCGGTGCGGAAGATGAAGCGGTTCCACTTCTCGCCTGTGATCGCGTCGGCCACGGCGGGCTCCACGATCAGCACCTTGCCGTTCTCTTCGGCCACCGGCAGCATGGCAAGCGCCGCTGCGGACGACGTGGTGCCGACGGCCAGATCGACCTTGTCGTCGTTGTAGGACTGTTCCAGCAGGGTCTTGGCGAGATCGGCCTTGAGCTGGTCGTCCTTCACGATCACGTTGATCTTGCGGCCATTGATGGCCATCGTGCCCTTCGTGAGATATTCCAGGCCCATCATGAAGCCGGCTTCGGTCTGCTTGGCGTAAGCTTCGAGCGGCCCGGTCTTGCCGGCGATCAGCGCGATCTTGATGTCTTGGGCGAAAGCCGCGGAGGCAAAGAGAATGCCTGCCGTAGCGGCAGTAATGGTAAGCTTCAGGCGCATCGGACTCCCCGTGTCTTTATTGCGCCATTGGCTGCTTCGCAGTGCAGCATGTCAAGTTCGACTCTCGGACCATCCGCAGGGAAAACGACACGCTATAGCTGTGCCGGTTCAGGCCTCCGGCAGCACGGGCGTTTCGATGTCCTTGGCCTCGCGCCCGCGCCGGGCGGCTTCACGCTCCAGGAGGATCAGAGCCACGCCGGCGGCGCAGATGATGGCGGCGCCGACCAGCGTCCAGAAGCCGACCACGTCGCCGAAGAACAGGTAGCCCAGGACGATGGCCCACACGATCAGCGTATACTGATAGGGCGCCACGACGGAGGCAGGAGCGATCTTCAGCGAGCGGTTGACGCAGACATGGGCCGCCATGGACACGATGCCGAGCAGGAACAGACCCGCCAGGTCGAGGGGCCCCGGCGTCACCCAGGCGAGGGGGGCCGCGACGAGGCCGAAGATCAGCGCGCCGAGAATCTGGCCGAAGACGAGCGTTGCGTCGTCCGTGTCCCGGAGCTTGCGGGTGGTGATCATCAGGAGCGAGTAGAACAGGCTCCCTGCGAGCGCGATGAGAGCAGGGAGAGACAGGGTGGCCGTCGACGGACGCAGGGCGATGAGGACGCCGATGAAACCGACCGCGATCGCCAGGATGCGCGGCTTGTCGATCTTCTCGCCGAGCCAGAACGCCGCGAAGGCCGCGACATAGATGGGGCCTGCGAGATAATAGGTCATCACGTCGGCGAGCGGCAGATAGGTGACGGCCCAGTAGAAGCAGGCGACTTCGAGGGTTGAAAGCGTGATACGGACCGCGTGCAGGGCCGGTTGCGGCGGAATGGCGAAGGGCACCTTCCGCTGTCGCATGATGGGCAGGAGAACCATCAGGGCCGCGATGCTGCGCAGAAGCAGGACCTGACCGACCGAATAGGTGGCGACGAGCCACTTCCCCATGACGTCGTTCATGGCGAACATGAACACGCCCAGCAGCATCAGGCCGATGCCGACGAGGGTGCCTGAACGGACGATTTGCGCGGAGGATGAACCGGGGCGACTCATGGGGCGCATACATGAGCGAAGCGCCGGCAATGCACAAGCATTGTCGAACACGACCTTAGTCCGACGCTCGCTTCATTCTGATTGACCTGAGCCCTCATCCTGAGGAGGTCGCGCAGCGACCGTCTCGAAGGACGAGGGCGTCTCCTGTACTCTCTGGACGATCCTTCGAGACGCAGCTGCGCTGCTCCTCAGGATGAGGCGGAGGGCCAGGGTTGACGACGGGGATAGCCGGCACAAGGCCGGTGATGACGAGGAGGGTGTCATTTCGGGGCGAGCGTAAGCGAGAGCCCGGAACCCATAACCGCTAACGATGCCGGAAATGAGTGTGAGGCGGCTCGTACTTCCTTGAGCCGCCATGGTTATGGGTTATGGGTTCGCCTGCGGCGCCCCGTAATGACGGCGGTGCAACACTAAACGTCATGACACGAGGTGCGATGCCTTAAAACGTCTTCGCCCCGTTCACCGGCAGCATGATCGCGTAGAGCGATGTGGTCGCGCAGATGTAGAGCCGGTTCCGCTTCGGCCCGCCGAACACCACGTTTGCCACGGTTTCCGGCACGAGGATCTTGCCGATCATCGTGCCGTCGGGGTCGTAGCAATGGACGCCGTCGCCGGCGCTGGTCCAGATCCGTCCCGCGTCGTCCAGCCGGAAGCCATCGAACAGGCCTGCCGTGCAGGTGGCGAAGACCTTGCCGTTCGAGAGGCCGCCGTCGGCGCTCACGTCGAAGACGCGGATATGGCGCGGGCCGTCCTTCACGTGGGTCGCGCCGGTATCGGCCACGTAGAGACGCGTTTCGTCGGGCGAGAAGGCGATGCCGTTGGGGCGCACGAAATCGTCGCCGACGATGTGGACATCGCCCGTCTGCGGATCGACGCGATAGACATGGCAGGCGCCGATCTCGCTCTCCGCCTTGTGGCCCTCATAGTCGGAATCGATGCCGTAGGCTGGGTCCGTGAACCAGATCGAGCCGTCGGACTTCACCACCAGATCGTTAGGGCTGTTGAGGCGCTTGCCCTCATAATGACTCGCCAGCACGGTGATGGAGCCGTCATGCTCGGTGCGCGTCACGCGCCGGTTGCCGTGCTCGCAGGTGACCAGACGCCCCTGACGGTCGACGGTGTTGCCGTTGGAATACCCGGCCGGATGGCGAAAGACGCTGACCGCGCCGGAGGTCTCGTCGAACCGCATCATGCGGTCGTTGGGAATGTCGCTCCAGACCACATAGCGGCCTGCCGGAAAATAGGCCGGGCCCTCCGACCAGCGGCAGCCCTCCGCCAATTTCTCCAAACGCGCCGATCCCTTGAACAGGTGCTGGAAGCGCTCGTCGAGAACAACCGCGACATCTCTGAACATGGGAGCTCTCAAGTCCTGTCAGTGAGCCATCAGAACGGGAATGGACGTGTTGCCGAGGATATGGCTGGTCGCACCACCGAAGAACATCTGCCTGAGGCGGCTCTGGGTATAGGCACCCTTCACGAGAAGATCGCATCCGACCGCAGTGGCTTCGGACAGGATGGTCTCTCCGGGCTTGTTCGAGGGATCGGGTACCGTGATCGCCTCGGCCGGCATGTCGTGCATGCGCAGATGCCTGGCGAGTTCCGAACCGGAAGGACCGGGCACACCCCAGTCTTCCAGTTCGAGAACGACGATGCGCCGCGCCTTCTTGAGCAGGGGCATCGCGCCCAGGACCACGCGTGCGGTCTCGGTGCTCCGGTTCCACGCGATCACGACGGTCTCGGCGAAGGTGCGGGGCGCTTGAGGCGGCGCGATGAGGATGGGACGGCCGGTCTCGAACAGGGCCGCCTCCACGGTGGAGAGGCGGGTCTGGCCGTTCGACCCGTCCGGCCGTCCGACCACGATGAGATCGAACACCCGGCCGTAGGCGCCGAGGAACGCGTCTTCCGTGAGCCCGTCCTGCCGCCAGCCGAAGCCCAGGCCGGGCAGGCCCGCCGAGGCGCGTTCGATCTGCTGCACGGTCATGAAGGCCTCGAACCGCTCGCGGCAGGCGCGGGCCATTTCGAGCCGGTTCTCCGGGGTGATGGGTGAGGGAACACCGATGGCGATGTCCACCGGCAGGACAACCGGATAATCGGGGGTGATGGCGATCCCCTCGATATAGCTGTCGAAAATCCGGCCGACCTGCAGGGCAGTCCGCAGCTGGGGCTCGACGATTCCGTGGTCTTCAATCGGGACGAGAATGCTCTTCATAAGGATTATTGTCGCGCTTAAACCCGCGCTCGGCAAGACCATCCGAAAGTTCACCATGGGCTGTGGATGGGCTGGAGCATTTTTCGGGGAAGTGGGTCCGGTTCACCGTCAAAAATGCGGCAAAGCAAAAAAGAGAGGGGATTCCACGCCAGTGGAAACAGCTCTAGGGTTTGACATCCGGTTGTCGTCGGTTCCAGCTTGAATGCCCCGCCACATCAAGGAGTCCTAAGAAATGCGTAAGTTCGCGACCATCGGCGCAGCCACTCTCCTCGCGTTGTCCATTTCCGTGACCGCCCATGCGTTCGATCAGGGCAATACGAGCCGGATCAAGACATTGGTTGATACCGGCATGCAGTATTACTGGACCGGCGGGGACGTGAAGAAGGCGGAAGCCGAGATCTTCAAGGGCATTACCCTGCACGGACGCTACGACGTGGTGGAGAAGGCGTTCGCCGAGGCCTCGACCCTTGCGCCCGAGCGTCTCGATTTCCGCTTCGCGGTCGCCTCATCCCAGATCCTGCAGAAGAACCTTTCAGGCGCCCGGGCAACCTATCAGGACATTCTCGCCAAGGATCCGGCCTCCTTCGATGCGCAGGCCTGGCTCGCGGCGCTCGCGCGGATCGAGGGGCAGGCCGACGAGGCGGCCCTGACGGATCAGGCGCTGGCCGCTCTCGACCGCGAGCGCGCGGAAGCTTATCGCCAGCGTTTCACCCGCGCCGAGGCCATCATGGCCGAGCGTCCGAACCTGGACGTGCCGACCGTTCCCGGCCGCGTGATGATCGTCACCCTCGGCTATGCGCTCGCCAAGGACGGCACGGCGGAAAAACCGCTCCTCGACCGGCTCGACGTGGCGCTGAAGGCCGCGAACGCGAATCCGACGGCCCGGATCATGGTCACGGGCGGCCAGCCGCAGGCCGGTGTCACCGAGGGTGACGTCATGACCAAATGGCTTGTGGAGAAGGGTGTCGACCGGGACCGCATCCTCATCGAGGACAAGTCGAAGGATACGGTCGGTAACGTGCTGAACGTCGCCAACCTGCTAAAGCGCCACACAGCCGATGCGGTCATCCTGGTGACGAGCTCCAGCCATATGCGCCGCGCCCGCACGTTGCTCGAAGATGCCTTCCGGCAGTACGGGCTCAGCGCGCCGATCCTTCCGGTGGTGGCCCTCGACGCGTCGTCGGTCGAGGAGGCGGCGAAGGTTTCCAAGGACGAGCGGATGGTGATCTACCGCGATCTCATGCGCGTCTCGGGCCTGTGGGCCTATCCGGGCATCCAGCAGTAAACGGGCCTACTCGATCTTGAAGTCTCCTGGTTTCCAGGAGACTTTCGGATATTGCGGGTCCATCTCCTCAAGGGTCGCCTTGACGATGGTCGCGATGGCCGCGTTGCGGACCCATTTCCGGTCGGCGGGAATGATGTGCCAGGGCGCCCACTTGGTCGAGCAGCGATTGAGCATCGTTTCATAGGCTTCCTGGTATTCGTCCCAGTGCTCCCGATCTTCCAGGTCACCCGGGTTGAACTTCCAGTGCTTCGTCGGATCGTCGAGCCGCTCCTGAAGCCGCTCCTTCTGTTCGTCCTTCGAGATGTGCAGCATGAACTTGAGGATTGTCGTGCCGTTCTCCGCGAGCATCTTCTCGAACGCGTTGATCTGCTCGTAACGCTGCTCGATGGCCTTGTCAGGCGCGAGCTTCCTGACCCGGCCGATCAGAACGTCCTCGTAATGCGAGCGGTTGAAGATGCCGATGGTGCCGCGTCTGGGAACGGCCTCATGGACGCGCCAGAGATAATCGTGCTCCAGTTCGATCCGCGACGGCGGGCCGAAGGCGTGGACCGAGACGCCCAACGGCCCGGCCGCATTGAACACGCCGCGGATCGTGCCGTCCTTGCCTGATGTGTCGGTGCCTTGCAGGATCACGAGCAGGGACCGCTTTCCCTCCGCGTAGAGCCGGTCCTGCAGGATGTCGATATCCCTGGCGAGAGCCGCCGTTGCGGCCTTCGTTTCCTCCTCGTCCTTGAAGAGCGATTTGTCCCGTGGATCCCAGTCCTTCAGCCGAACCTTCCCGTCGGGTTCGACCCGAAGCTTGTTCATCAAGGTCCGTTCCTGATCCGCCATGCCCTGTCCTCCATGTCTCCAGGACGATAGGGCACCATGGCCGGAAAGGAAGGTTGGGATGGCGGCCGTCCCGGTCTTTACGGACATTCCGGCAGTGCCTACCAATGATCTCCCCATCACCATGGAAGAAGCCGCCACGATGCTGTCACTCTACTATTATCCCGGCAATGCCAGTCTCCTGCCGCACATGATGCTGCGGGAAATCGGGGCGGAGTTCGAGCTGTGCCTCGTGGATCGCGGGCAGAACGCCCAGAAAAGCACTGACTATCTCAAGCTCAATCCGAGCGGGCGCATCCCCGTTCTCGTCGACGGCGATCTCGTCCTGTTCGAGACGGCTGCCATCGCTCTTCATCTGGCCGACAAGTTCCCGGAATCGGGCCTTGCGCCCGCCGTCGGAACGGTCGAGCGGACGGAGTTCTACAGGTGGATGATCCATCTCACGAACACGCCGCAAGTGGAGTTTCGCGCCTGGTTCTATCCGCACGAGCACGTGAAGGACGAGGCCGCTGCGCCGACCGTCAAGCAGGCAGCCGGAGAGCGCCTCGACCGCATGTTCGACGTGATCTCCGGGCAGCTCGGCGACAAGCCTTGGCTTCTCGGCGAGCGTTTCTCCGCAGCCGACCTGTTCCTGTTCATGCTGATCCGTTGGGGCCGGGGCATGCCGCGCCCGCCGCGTAGCATTCCGAACCTCAACGCCTTGGCTGAGCGGGTGCTCGCACGGCCCGCCGTTCAGAAGGCGCTCGAGGTGGAAGGGATCAAGGCTCCGGTGTTCTGAGTTCTACTTCTTGCGCGATGTTCGCTTCGATGGGCGGCGCTCAGGCAATACCTGATCGACCTTGCCCATTTCGGCCCAGGGATCTCGTTTCAGCGAAGCGAGACGTTTGCTTAGGTTCTTGACGCTGAAGCCGTTGGGCCTGAGATCCGGCGACAGCTCCTCCCAGGCGATGGGCGTCGCCACGGGAGCGCCGGGTCGCGAGCGCGTGGAGTAGGGGGCGATTGCCGACGCCTCGCGATTGTTGCGCAGGTAATCGATGAAGATGCGACCCTCGCGCTCCTGCTTGACGGAGGTGGTCGTGTAGCGATCCGGCTCCTCGGCCGCCATGGCTTCGGCGATCTCGCGCGTGAACACGAGAGCGTCCTTCCAGGGCGCTTTCGGCTTGAGTGGCACGACCACGTGCAGGCCCTTGCCGCCGGTCGTCTTCACGAAGCTTTCCAGGCTCAGCGCTTTCAGCCGTTCGCGGACGGCCAATGCACCCTCGATCACACGCGGCCATTCCACCCCGTCACCGGGATCGAAATCGAAGATGAGCCGGTCGGGACGTTCGAGGTCGGCCAGGGTCGCGCCCCAGACATGCATCTCCAGCACGCCGGACTGGACGAGGGCTATGACGCCCTGAATGTCGCGAACCGTCAGGACTTCCGACTGACTCTTCCCGTCCGGCACCATGTCCCGGTGGATGAAGGAATTCATGCCCGCCCAGGAGTGGCGCTGGACGAAGCACTTCTTTTGCACTCCTCCGGGACAGCGGGTGAGCGTGAGAGGGCGGTTGACCAGATGCGGCAGGAGCCAATCGGCGATGCCGGCATAGAACTCGGCCAGTTCCTGCTTGGTCAATCCCTGATCTTCCCACAGCACGCGGTCAGGATGGGTGAGGGGAACGCCAGCCACTTCGGCTGAACTTCTACCGGATTCCATGGACTTCGACGCACTCCGCTTCGCGGGCTTTTCCGACTTTGCCGATGGTGCCTTCTTTGCCGGTGATTTCTTCTTCGCAGCACTCTTCGCCTTGCGTGCCGGGGCGATCTCCTCCAGCGAGCGGCCCGTCTTCACCGACAATGGCGCCTCGTCGAGAATGTCCGGATCGTTCTCGCCTCTAGCATAGCCATCCTCGGCCTTGATCAGAAGCCAGGATTCCTGCCGCTCGCGGGGACGTTTCGCCATGCGGACGAGATGCCATGTCCCATGCAGCTTCTCGCCATCAAGACGGAAGGTGAGACGGCCCTTCTCGTAGCTTTCGTGGGGATCGCCTTCCGGCTCCCATGTCCCGCGATCCCACAGCAGAACGGTGCCGCCGCCATATTGGCCTTCCGGGATCGTGCCTTCGAAGTCGCCGTAATCGAGCGGGTGGTCCTCCACATGGACCGCGAGGCGCTTCTCGCCCTGGACGAGGCTTGGTCCCTTCGCCACCGCCCAGCTCTTGAGAACCCCGTCGAGCTCGAGGCGGAAATCGTAATGCAGGCGCGAGGCGTCGTGCTTCTGCACGACGAAGGAAGCACCGCGACGGCGGGAAGCTTTGCCCGCCGGCTCGGAGGTTTTCGTGAAGTCGCGCTTGGCGCGATAGGCTGCGAGCTTTGCCATGGCGCCGAGTCAAATCCGCGCCATGGGTTCTGGTTCCAGCGCTAGGAGGCCAAGGGCTGGGTTGCCGCCTCGGCCTTGTCGCGCTCGGTCAGGAAGGCGGCCGCGATCAGATCGCGGGTATAGTCTTCGTGCGGCCTGTCGAAGATCTCCTCGGCCGTGCCGCGCTCCACCACCTTGCCGCTCTTCATGACCATGATCTCGTCCGAGAGCGCCCGCACGACCGCGAGGTCGTGGCTGATGAAGACGTAGGCCAAGCCGTGGGCCTTCTGCAGGCCGCGCAGCAGCTCGACGATTTCCTTTTGGACGGAGCGGTCCAGCGCCGAGGTCGGCTCGTCGAGCACCACGAGCTTCGGATGCAGGATCATGGCGCGGGCGATGGCGATGCGCTGACGCTGGCCGCCGGAGAATTCATGCGGGAAGCGGTTGCGCCATGCCGGGTCGAGCTGCACCTCCTCGAAGGCCTGGGCGGCCCGCCGGTCGCGCTCCTTGCGCGAGATGCTCGGTTCGTGGACGAGCAGGCCCTCGGTGACGATCTCACCCGCCGTCATGCGCGGCGACAGGGAGCCGAAGGGGTCCTGGAACACGAGCTGGAGATGACGCCGCAGGGGTCTCATGCCGCCCCGGTCGAGAGGCATCAGGTTCCGGTCCTCGAACCGCACGAGACCGGAGGCGGGCAGAAGGCGCAGGATGGCTCGGCCGAGGGTCGACTTGCCCGAGCCGGATTCACCCACGACACCCACCGTCTCGCCGGCGCGAACCCGCAGGCTCACATCGTCGACGGCACGAAGCACATGCGTCGCCTTGCCGAAGAAGCTCTTCTCCAGGGCGAACTGAACCGCGATGTTCCGCGCATCGAGCACCACCGGCGCCGTGGGCGCGACCGGCTCCTTGCGGCCGGTCGGCTCGGCGTCGATGAGCATCTGCGTGTAGGGATGCTTGGGCGCCGCGAAGATCGCGTCGGTGTCGCCGCTTTCCACCACCTCGCCGCGCTTCATCACATAGGTGCGGTCGGCGAAGCGGCGCACCACGCCGAGATCGTGGGTGATGAACACGATCGACATGCCGAGCCGCTTCTGCAGGTCCGCCAGAAGCTCCAGGATGCGGGCCTGGACGGTCACGTCGAGAGCGGTCGTCGGCTCGTCGGCGATCAGCACGTCCGGGTTGTTGGCGAGCGCCATGGCGATCATCACGCGCTGGCGCTGGCCGCCCGACATCTCGTGCGGATAGGCATCGATGCGCCGCGCCGGGTCGGGGATGCGGACGAGTTCCAGAAGCTCGATGGCGCGCTTGCGGGCCTCGGCTTTGCTCAGGCCGCCATGGGTGGTGAGCGGAAGGCTCAGCTGATCGCCGATCCGGTAGAGCGGATCGAGGGAGGTCATCGGCTCCTGGAAGATCATGGTGAGCTTGGAGCCGCGGTAGTTGTTGAGCCGGCCCGGAGACAGGCCGACAAGCTCCTCGCCGCGATACTTGACCGAGCCTTCGGCCCAGCCGTTCGAGGCGAGAAGCCCCATGACGGACATCATGGTCTGACTCTTGCCCGACCCGGACTCGCCCACGATGGCGACGGTTTCGCCCGGATTGATGTCGAGGTCGATGCCCTTTACCGCATGGAGGATGCCGTCGCCGGTGCGGAAACGGACGTGAAGGTTGCGGACGGAAAGAACGGGTTCAGCCATCTCAGCGATCCTTCGGGTCGAGAGCATCGCGCAAGCCGTCGCCGATGAAGTTCAGGCAGAAAAGGATCGCGACAAGCGTGATGGAGGGATAGATCAGCATCCAGGTGGCGCCCTGGATGTTCTTGGCGCCTTCCGAGATCAGGACGCCGAGGCTGGTGTTGGGCTCCTGGACGCCGAGGCCGAGGAACGAGAGAAAGCTCTCCAGCAGGATCACCTTCGGCACGAGAAGCGTCATGTAGACCACGACGGGTCCCAGCGTGTTGGGAATCACGTGGCGGCGGATGATGCCCTTGGTTTCGACGCCCAGGGCTTCTGCGGCCTGCACGTATTCCTGCCGCTTGATGGAAAGCGTCTGGCCTCGGACGATACGGGCCATGTCGAGCCATTCGACGGCGCCGACCGCGATGAACATCAGCACGAAATTACGGCCGAAGAACACGACCAGCATGATCACGAAGAAGATGAAAGGCAGCGAGTAGAGAACGTCGACGATGCGCATCATCACGAGATCGACCCGTCCGCCGAGATAGCCGGATGTCGCGCCGTAGATCACGCCGATGATAATCGCCACGAAGGTGGCGAGCAGGCCGATGGCGAGCGAGATCTGGCCCGCCTTCATGGTGCGGGTGAGAAGATCGCGTCCGTTGGTATCCGTGCCGAAGAAGAAGTATTGCCGCTTCAAGGGCACATCGACGACGAGGCGCTGGCCCTCCTGCTGCTTTTCCACCACGCGGGCTGGTCCGAACAGGTCCGAGCGCTCGAAATAGGCGAGCAGCCGTTCGTCGATCGGCCGGCTGCTCGAGCTCACGAGCGTCATGTGGACGACGTCGTTGTCGATGGCGATGTTTTCAGCTTTCGCACGGACGCGGGCACCGATGCGCTCGATATTGGGCTCGATCTGATCGGCCTTCGGATAGGCCTCGAGGCTTGCCGGCACCTTCACGTAATCAGGATAGACCCGGTCGAAGGGATGGCCCGTGAAGAACGGCCCGAAGATGCAGGCGAGCGCGATCAGGCCGAGCACGATGATGCTGGTCAGCGCGGCGCGGTTGCGAACGAGACGACCGCGGGCCTCGGCCCAGAGGGAGCGTCCGGTGATGGGGCCCGTCATGGTTTCGACGGGGAGAACGGCGCCTTCAGCCATGGGAGGTCTCACTCGTAGCGAATGCGCGGATCGATAAGGGCGTAGAGAATATCGACCACGAGATTGAAGAGCAGAACGAAGACGGCGACCACCACGACCGTGCCCATGACGAGGGTGTAGTCGCGGTTCAGCGCTCCTTCGACGAAGTAGCGTCCGATGCCCGGCAGGCCGAAGATGGTCTCCACCACCACGGAGCCGGTGAGCAGGGCTGCCGCCGCAGGTCCAAGATAGGACACTACGGGCAGGGCGGCCCCGCGCAGGGCATGAGCCACGATCACCCGGGTGGGCAGGCCCAGCGAGCGCAGGGTGCGGATGTGGTTGGAGCGCAGGTTCTCGATCATCGCCGCGCGGGTCATGCGCGAAACGACCGCGATCTGTGGCAGGGCCAGGACCAGCACGGGCAGGATCAGGTTGCGGATGTTTCCGTTCGCCCACCCGGCGACAGGAAGCCACGCGAGAGCCAGGCCGAAAACGATCTGGAGGATCGGCGCCACGACGAAGTTCGGGATGGTCAGTCCCAGCGCGCCCATGCCGGTGACCAGATAATCGACGGTGCTGTTCTGGCGCAGGGCCGCGATGGAGCCCAGGGTGCCGCCGACGATGATGGCGAAGGACAGGGCGAGGGCGCCCAGGGTCATCGAAATCGGAAGGCCGCGCGCGAAGAGTTCACCCACCGAGAAGTCGCGCAGGATGAAGGAGGGGCCGAAATCGCCCCGCGCGACGGCGCCGAGATACAGCAGGTACTGCTGAAAGAGCGGCTTATCGAGCTGATAGATCCGGTTGAGGTTTTCCATCACCTTGGCCTCGAGGGGCCGCTCCAGATCGAACGGCCCGCCGGGCGCGAGCCGGATCAGGAAGAACGAGATGGTGATGATGATGAAAAGGGTCGGGATGGCCGATAGGAAACGGCGAAAGATGAAGGAGAGCACGGAAAGCTCCTCCTGCTACAGCATAACAATAAAAGAATAGGGCGGCCTGACGCGCAGACCGCCCCCTTTGGCAGATTTATTTTTACTGCGTCTTCGACAGGAACCGCGACGGATAGACGCCGCGGGTGTTCTGCACGAAGCCCTTGATCTTCGGCGAGATCAGGTTGCTCTTGCCGTAGTACATGATCGGAATCCAGGGCATGTCCCGCATGAGAATCGCCTCGGCCTTCTTCATCATGTCGGCGCGCTTCGTGAGATCAAGCTCCTTGGCCGCGTCGTCGAGCAGCTTGTCGAACTCCGGATTGTTGTACTTACCGTAGTTGAAGCCCTTGTTGTCGCTCTTGAGCAGGAACAGGAAGTTGTTCGGATCAGAGTAGTCGGCGATCCAGCCGTAGCGGGCCACGTCGAAATCGCCGCCGTCACGCAGATGGGCGAAGTGGGTCTTGCCGTCCGTGTTGATGAAGGAGGTCTCGATGCCGGCCTGCTTCCACTGCTCGGAAATGGCGATGACCGTGTTCCGGTTGTTGTCCGTGGTGTTGTAACGGATCTCGACCTTCAGCGGCTTGCCCGGGCCGAAGCCCGCTTCCGTGAGGAGCTTCTTGGCGGCGTCCTCGCGGTCGATCGGGGACTGGTCCTTGTAGCTCATGTAGGCCGGCTCGCCGTAATTGCCCACGCCCGGGGGCATGAACGAGTAGCCCGGCTGCATGGTCTGGCCCCAGATCTGCTCGGCGATGAACTCGCGGTCGATCAGCATCGACAGGGCCTGGCGCACCTTCACGTCGTTGAAGGGAGCCTTCGAGGAGTTCACGACCATGTACCAGGTGCCGAGATACGGGCCGAGCTTGACCTGATCCTTGAAGCGTTCCTTGAGCGACTTCATTTGGTCGGCCGGCACGTCGTCCGTGGTGTCGAGTTCGCCAGCCTCGTAGCGGCGGACCATGGCGGCGAAGTCGGGAGTCGGGAAGTAGTTGACCGTGTCGATCTGGACGTTCTTGGCGTCGTAGTAGTTTTCGTTCTTGGCGAGCTTGATGTGGGAGTTCGGCACGAACTCGACCAGCTTGTAGGCGCCGTTCGTCACCATGTTGCCCGGCTTCACGAAGTCCTTGCCGAACTTCTCGACCGAGGCCTTGTGCACGGGAAGGCTGGTCTGGTGGGTCAGCAGCTCGATGAAGTAGGGGGTCGCGGCTTCGAGGGTGATCTCGACCGTCTTGGGGTCGACCGCCTTCACGCCCAGCTCCTCGGGCTTGCCCTGGCCCTTGTTGATCTTCTCGGCGTTCTTGATGGGATAAAGGATGTTGGCGTATTTCGCGCCGGTCGCCGGATCCATGATGCGGCGATAAGAATAAACGAAGTCCTCGGCCGTGACCGGGTCGCCGTTCGACCACTTCAGGCCATCACGAAGCGTAAAGCGATAAGTCTTGCCGTCGTCGCTGACTTCCCACTTCGCGGCCTGGCCGGGGACGGCTTCGCCCTTGGCGTTGTAGGTCACGAGGCCTTCGAGCATGTCGCGCAGGATGTGCGATTCCTGGACGGTCGACGTCTTGTGCGTGTCGAGCGTTTCCGGCTCGCCCGAATTGGCGCGGTTGTAGACGACTTCAGCCGACGCGGCGCCCATGAGGGCGGCCGTGGCGACGGCGGCAAGAGCCGTGCGTTTGATCCATGATGACATTGGGCGGGTTCCCTTTCTGGTCTTATTGCAGAGTTCTTGAATGTCTCGGTCAGAGCCGGTTAGGGCAGTAACCTTGCCCTATTTGTTGATCAATCAACTGTTTATGTCCAGTACTATCCCTAAAAGTCGAGAAAAATCAAGAATAGTAAAGGTTTAGCAGTTTTAAGAGGGCTCAGGCCCCGGTGTCGAACACCAGTCCTGCCGCCTCGATACCCCCGGCAGCGGCGATTTCGTCATTGTCCGAGGTATCGCCCGAGACACCCACGGCGCCGAGGATCTGTCCCTGGGCGTCCTTGATCAGAACACCGCCCGGGACCGGCACGAGCTGTCCCCCGACCGCATGGGTAGCGGAGGCGATGAAGTAGGGGCGGTCGGTCGCCATCTTGTGGAGCGCGCGGGAACCGATGCCCAGGGACAAGGCGCCATAGGCCTTGCCCATGGCGATCTCGGCCCGCTTCAGGCTGGTCCCGTCTTCCGACAGGAGCGCCTTGAGGGCGCCCCGGGCGTCGTAGACGACGACGGACAGGGGCTTGAAGGCTTTCTCCCGCGCGGTCTTGAGAGTGGAGGCGGCGATTTTCTGGGCTGCTTCCAGGGTGAGTTCGGTCACTTGGTTTCTCCAGTAAGTGTCGTTGTCGGGGGCAGACGCTCTAAGGCTTTGTTTTCCCGCATCTTTACACGCAGAGCTGGTTCCCGCTTGCGCGTCCGATGTTTTAGCGCGTGGCCGTGTCCTTGGCCGCAAGCCAGGTTGCCACGGCCTTGCGCTCGTCCAGGGTCATCTCGGTGATGTTGTTGGGCGGCATGGCGTGGGTCAGCACGCTCTGGACGCGGATGATCTCCGCGTGGCGGGCGATCTCCTCCGGCGTGTCGAGGCGAACGCCCTTCGGGGCCGTTGTGATGCCGTCCCATACGGGCTCGGCCGCATGGCACATGGAGCAGCGGGACTGGATGGTGAGCACGGCTTCGTCGAAGGAGGCCGTCACGGCCGCAGGTGTCGCATTCGTGGGAGCCGCCGCCAGATTGGCGTTCCCCGGCTTGCCGAGGATCGAAAGCCAGATTGCCGCCCAGATGCAGAGCGCCGCCACAGCCCAGGTCCACCACGGCGATCCCTTGCCGGCATGCTGCGAGTTGAAGAAGTGCCGGATCACGGCGCCTGCGATCACGATCATCCCGATGATGGCGACCGCGTAGCGCGAGGACCATGCGAGCGGGTAATGGTTCGACAGCATCAGGAAGATGACGGGAAGCGTCAGGTAGTTGTTGTGCGTCGATCGCAGCTTGGCCTCCGCGCCGAGTCTCGGGTCTGGCGAGCGACCCGCCAGCAGCGTGGCCACCACCTTCTTCTGGTTCGGGATGATGATGAAGAACACGCTCGCCGACATCCAGGTGGCGATCATCGCGCCCGTATGGAGAAAGGCCGCGCGGCCGTTGAACACCTGCGTGAAGGCGAAAGCGGCCAGCAGGATGTAGACGAAGAGCGCAACCCCGAGGACGCCGCCGTTTCTGCCCAGGGGCGAGCGGCAGAGGCCCTCATAGACGAACCAGCTCACCACGATGCCGCCGATGCCGATGGCCGGCGCCTGCCAGGGCGCAAGGGCCCGAACGCTCGGATCGATAGTGTAGAGGTCGGCGTGGAGATAATAGACCCAGACGATGAGGAAGAAGCCGCTGATCCAGGTGGAATAGCTCTCCCACTTGAACCAGGTCAGCTCCTTCGGCAGCTCGGGGGGCGCAACGAGATACTTGCGCATGTTGTAGAAACCGCCGCCGTGAACCTGCCAAGCCTCGCCGCCGACGCCTGCCGGCAGCCCCTCGCGCTTCTTGAGGCTGAGATCCAGATGGATGAAATAGAAGGACGAGCCGATCCAGGCGATCGCGGTAATCACATGGATCCAGCGAATGATCTGGCTGATCCATTCGGAAATTTGCGGGTCGATCATGCAAGCCCTTGAGCCATGAGGGAGCGTGTACCCTATGGCGGCGCCTCCGTTTGCGGAAGGCCCGGGTTCAGGCTTTTTCAACAGGAACCCTGTCCCGGAAACCCGGCCTTTCGACAATTGGGATGACGGTGGCAGCTTGACGTGAGGGCACGGGACCGAAAGATTTCCGGAGACGCCATACGCCATTCTTTACCCGCGAGGTTTCATGGGACGCTTGTCCACCCACGTTCTGGATACCGTCAACGGCAGGCCTGCCGGCGGGGTCGCCATCGAGCTCTTCGCGGTCGACGGCGAGCAACGCCGCTCGGTCGTCAAGACCACGACCAATGCCGACGGGCGCACCGATGCGCCTCTGATGATCGGCGACGCCTTCCGCGCCGGGACCTATGAACTCGTCTTCTCGGTCGGGGCCTATTTCAGGTCGCTCGGCACGGCGACCGCCGATCCGCCGTTCCTGGACGTCGTTCCGATCCGCTTCACCATCGCGGAGTCCGACGGGCATTACCACGTTCCGCTCCTCGTTTCGCCCTGGAGCTACTCCACCTATCGAGGAAGCTGACCTTGTCCGAGACCTCCTATCCCCGCGACCTCGTCGGCTACGGCCGCAACCCGCCGCATCCGCGCTGGCCGAACCAGGCGCGGATCTGCATTCAGTTCGTGATCAATTACGAAGAGGGCGGCGAGAACAACGTCCTCCATGGCGACCGGGCATCCGAAGCCTTCCTGTCGGAGATCGTGGGCGCGCAACCCTGGCTCGGCCAGCGGCACATGAGCATGGAGTCGATCTACGAATATGGCTCCCGCACGGGCTTCTGGCGCCTGTGGCGGATGTTCACCGAGCGCAACATGCCGGTGACCGTCTACGGCGTCGCCACGGCCCTCAAGCGGAATCCGGACGCTGTCGCGGCCATGAAGGAGGCCGATTGGGAGATCGCAAGCCACGGACTCAAGTGGATCGACTACCGGGATTTCTCGGCGGAAGAAGAGCGGGCGCACATGAAGGAGGCGATCCGCATCCATACTGAGGTGACGGGAGAGCGGCCTCTCGGCTGGTACACGGGCCGCACGTCGGAGCACACCAACCGTCTCGTGGCGGAGGAGGGCGGGTTCCTCTACAGCGCCGATTCCTACGCGGACGAGCTGCCCTATTGGGAACGGCACGGGGACCGGCAGCAGCTGATCGTGCCCTACACGCTCGACGCCAACGACATGCGCTTCGCCACCCCGCAGGGTTTCAATGCGGGCGACCAGTTCTTCGCCTATCTGAAGGACAGTTTCGACACGCTCTACGCGGAAGGCGAGACGGCGCCGAAAATGCTGTCGATCGGGCTCCATTGCCGTCTCGTCGGCCGCCCCGGCCGCGCCGCGGCCCTGGCCCGCTTCCTGGATTACGTTGCGTCTCATGAGCATGTCTGGGTGGCGCGGCGCATCGACATCGCTCGTCACTGGATCCGGAACCACCGCCCAGTCGATCTCAAGCCCAGCCGCATGAGCCGCATGCTGTTCGTGGACGTCTTCGGCGATATCTTCGAGCATTCGCCCTGGATCGCGGAACGCACCTACGTTGCCGGACTGACAACCGGGCAGGATACGGCCGAGGGGCTCCATGCGGCGATGGTCCAAGCGCTCTCGGAGGGAACGCGCGAGCAGAAACTGGCACTGGTCAATGCCCATCCGGACCTCGCCGGACGGCTGAAGCTTGCCGATCTCACGGCCGATTCACGCAATGAGCAATCCTCGGCCGGTCTCGACAGCCTGACCGAGGAGGAGCGTAACCGATTCCTGAAACTGAACGACGCGTACCGGCAGAAATTCGGCTTCCCCTTCATCATGGCGGTGAAGGGCCGCTCGAAGGGCGAGATCCTCGCCGCCTTCGAGGAGCGGCTGGACCATGAGCAGGACATCGAGTTCGAAACCGCCATGGGGCAAATCGAGCTGATCGCCCTGCTCAGGCTGAAGGACCGGCTGCCGTCGCTGGCGGACGTCTTCTCGAACCTGGCCTGACCGGAACCCTGAGGGCCAATGCGCGTCTTCCTGACAGCTTGGCCATCGTGAGCCGGGCGGAAGGAGGAGGACGATATGGGTCTGTTCAAATTCATCAAGGAGGCCGGCGCCAAGATCTTCGGAGGCAGCGCCGCCGCCGCTACTCCCGACAAACTGCAGCAGGAGGTCCAGGGGCACGGATTCGACGCCTCCAAGCTCGGGATCCAGGTCGACGGCGACAAGGTGAAGCTGTCGGGACAGGCCGCCAATCAGGAGGAGGCCGAGAAGATCATCCTCTCCCTCGGCAACACCTATGGCGTGGCCGAGGTCGATACGAGCGAGCTTCAGGTCCAGCAGCCATCGCAGGCCTCGACCATGTATACCGTCCAGAAGGGGGACACCCTCTGGGAGATCGCCGAGAAGCATTACGGCAAGGGCAAAGGCGCGAAATACACCGAGATCGTCAAGGCCAATTCCCCGCCGGTGAAGGATCCCGACATGATCCAGCCGGGCTGGGTGCTGCGGATTCCGCCTCTGGCTTAAGACGGGACCGGATTGCACTCCTCCCTGGGAAGCCGATATGAGTGGCCCATCCCAGGGAGGAATTTCCATGAATGAAGCGCCAAGAATCATCGATCTCGAGCGGGAGGCCGTCAAGCAGGGGCTTCGGGAAGGCTCTCTCGTTCTGGTCGATGTCCGCGAGCCGCATGAATTCGCCGCCGGGCACATTCCCGGTGCCGTGTCCCATCCGCTCTCGACCTTCGATCCGTCCTCCCTGCCTGAAGGCAAGCGAATCGTGTTCTCGTGCGCGGCCGGCGTCCGGTCGGTCAGAGCCCTCGAATTCGCGCAGGCTGCCGGCCGGGACATCCGCGAGCACTACAAGGGCGGCTTCAAGGACTGGGCTGCATCGGGCGAACCCGTGGAATGACCGGGGAGCACGGGCCGCTCACATAGATGTGTTCCAAAGTAGAGTGCTCAAGCTTAACCAGATATGCGCTAATGCCGGCCCGCTGACGGTGGTTCGTAGGGACGCCATCGGTCGCGCCCATAAGGGAAAGACAATATGAAGCGTACGATATTTGTCGCCGGCCTCGCGGCCCTCGGGGTGACTGCCGCCATCGCACAGAGCGATGTGGTCGAGCAGCGCCAGGCGCTCATGAAGCAGATGGGAGCCCAGACCCGGCCCATCGGCGCCATGATGCGCGGCCAGGAGCCGTTCGATCTCGCCAAGGTCCAGGCCAGCTTGAAGGTGCTCGCGGAAAACCCCGTGAAGTTCGTGGCCCTGTTCCCCGAGAATTCGAAGGACGCGCCCAAGACCGAGGCCCTGCCGTCCGTGTGGGAGAACAAGGCCAAGTTCGAATCCTATGGATCGAAGATGAGCCAGGACGCCCAGACCGCCATGGCTTCGATCAAGGATGAGGCCTCGTTCAAGACCGAGATGCCGAAGGTGCTTCAGAACTGCGGCACCTGCCATAACGAGTTCCGGAAGAAGAGCTCTTAAGTTCGAGAGCCTGAAGATGGGCGGCCTCAGAGCATCGGACCCAAAAGTGGATTTGCACTTTTGGGTCCAATACGCCAGGGCTGCCCGTTTCCTTTGGAGATGCGTCGATGCGTAAAGCGCTCGTGGGTCTTTTGGTTCTGGCACTCGTCGGAGCGCTGGGCTTCTGGGGCCTGACCTCCCCAATGGCCTACAACCTGATCAGGGGGAACGATCCGGCTCCCTCAGAAACGTCAAGCGGCTCAAGTCGCCAACCCAACCTCGAGAACGGCCGCACCCTGTTTTATGCCGGGGGCTGCACCTCATGCCACGCGGTGCCCAATCAGGACGACAAGCTGCGGCTCGGCGGCGGATATGCGCTGAAATCGCCCTTCGGCACCTTTCACGTTCCGAACATCTCGCCCCACAAGCAGGATGGCATCGGCTCCTGGACCACGGCGGATTTCGTCCGCGCCATGCGTGAGGGCGTTGCCCCCGACGGCAGCCACCTTTATCCGGCTTTTCCTTATACGAGCTATCAGAGGATGAGCCCTGAGGACCTCGGGGATCTCTTCGCCTTCATCATGACGCTTGCGCCCGTCGAAGGGCGTGCGCCGGATCACGAATTGCCTTTCCCCTTTAACATCCGCCGGGGCGTCGGCCTGTGGAAGCTCGCTTTCCTGGACGGGCAGGTCTTCCGGCCGGATCCATCCAAGCCGGCGAGCTGGAACCGGGGCGCCTTTCTGGTGAACGGGCCCGGGCATTGCGCCGAATGCCACAGCGAGCGCAATGCCGCCGGTGCCATCATCGAGGACCGGCGCTTCGCCGGCGGCCCCGATCCGGAGGGCCGGGGCACCGTTCCCAACATCACCCCGCATCCGACCGGCATCGGAGGCTGGACACCGGATGACCTCACGACCCTGTTGAAGACCGGCGAGACGCCGAACTTCGATACGGTCGGCGGACCGATGGGCGCCGTAGTGGGCAACACGTCTCATCTGTCCGACGCGGACCGGAAGGCCATGGCGGAATATCTCCTGTCCCTGCCGCCGAAGCAGGGCTTCAAGAAGCCTGAATAGGGTTGGCAGAGAATATTCGCGGCCGCTGCTGATTCTTCCGTGAACGGCATCCCCTCCACTGGCATGGCCGTCCCCGGACTTGATCCGGGATCAGTCCCGGCCATCGGCCATCCACGCCTTCTCTCAAACTCTCTGGCCTCATCCTGAGGAGCAGCGCAGCTGCGTCTCGAAAGGAGGTTCCAGAGAGCGCTGGAGACGCCCTCGTGCCCGGACATCGTCCGGGACCTCGAGACACCGCCTGCGGCGGTCCTCACGATGAGGGCTCAGGCAAGGGGATGAGCGCTGCGCTTGCATCCTCTCCCCCGTCATGGCCGGGCTTGTGCCGGCTATCCCGGTGCTGAAAAGCACCCTGGCCGTCATTCCGGGGCGAGCGTGAGCGAGAGCCCGGAACCCAGGACCGCAGGCGATGCCGAAAGAGGCGCAACGCGGATCGTGTTTTCTTGAGCCGTTGTGTTCATGGGTTCCGGGCTCGCCTCCGGCGCCCCGGAATGACGGCGGTGAGGCTGCAGCAGGCGGGAGCAGCGGCCTAACGCCGGCCATGACATGGTGCGGCAGAGGTTATGTTCTCATTTTGTTCTTGACAGATGCTGCAACCTTGGCTATATCGTTGCACAGCCTGATCCGACGAGGGGCGCGCTTCGCGAGGCGTCGCAAGTTGTGGGAGCAGGCACGGTCCTGTCCGCCGGTCACGCAGCCGGCGCCAGGAGGC